>CAZMGC010000031.1:0-11234 GCA_964565795.1 uncultured Gammaproteobacteria bacterium | reverse complement strand
TGAAGAGATTGGAGTGCCTATTTTAGGGCCATCTGCAAATTTTCATGGAGAGCGAACTCCTTATAAATTTGAAGAACTTGATAAATCTCTTACAAAACTAGTAGACTTTATAGTAGAAGGAAAAACCAAGGGGGGAAATTTAGCGAGTACAGTAATCGATTGTACAGAGAAGCCCTGGAGAATTATTAGGCAGGGGGCTGTAAAAATCGATTTATGAATAGAATTGTAATTGACACTACCGATAACACTAAAACTCTCATAAAACTTGAGAGGGATAATGCCTCCGACGAAATTGTTGAACCGGCACAACCAAGATCCCAAGTAACCCTTTTATTAATAGAAAAAATACTAAAAAGAAATAATATAAAGCCTGAGGATTTAGATGAGGTTCTTGTAAACACTGGTCCTGGATCTTTTACCGGAACTAGAGTCGGAGTTGCTATCGCAAATGCATTAGGATTTGGAATCGACATTAAGGTTAATGGCTCAAAGGTTAATCAAGCTCTCCCTGAATACTCGTGATATACTTTTCTTATGCGGGATTTATTTTACTGTCTAATCTTTCCCCATCCTAAGAATAATCATAGAGCTCATGTTCTTCATCCGAAAGCGCTTCTGTTTTTTATAGCTTTTTTTATTTTCAGTTCTCTACTTTTTTCTTCAAATCCAGTTGCTTCTCACATTAGGGCATACGCGGATATTTCCTCTCAGGAGCTTTTAAATTTTACAAATCAGAAAAGGACGGAAAATGGTTTACAAGCACTAACTAATAATTCTCAATTGACTGAGGCCGCAAGTAAAAAAGCTGATGATATGTTTGCGAAAAATTATTGGGCGCATAATTCTCCGGATGGAACAACTCCCTGGGTGTTTATAAAACAATCAGGATATAACTATGTTTATGCAGGGGAAAATTTGGCAAGAGGATTTAGTAGTGCATCTGATGTTGTAAATGCATGGATGGCTAGTCCTACCCATAGAGCAAATATTTTATCGTCTAATTTTAAAGATGTAGGATTTGCGGTTAAGTCAGGAGTGCTAAATGGTGAGCAAACTTTTTTAGTGGTTCAGGAGTTTGGAAGTAAGAATTATGCACCTGTAGCACAAAAAAGCAATTTAAGAAAACCAACATCAAGAAAGGTTTTAGGATTTGATGTTTCAGGTGTCTCGATAAATCCAGGAATGTCTAGATCTGGAGAATTAGCTATAGTTTTGCTTCTTGGATTTATTTCAATACTTCTTTTAGATCTTGTTCTAATTGAGCGAAAAAAGATAGTAAGGTTTGTAGGTCATAATTTAGACCATGCAATATTTCTCTTTGCTATAGTAATTTGTATGGGCGTATTGGGTGGAGGTTTAATAATATGAAAAAGAATCATATAGCTTACTACTTTTTGCTTTCAGCGATTCTTCTTGGAGGATTATCTTTAGTTTTTGCTGTTTCTCCTGATCGACAAACGCAAATGATGATCGTTGTTGGGCTCGGATTTTCATATGTTTTGGTTGGTGTGATTCATCATTTGATAAATCACGATTTAGTAGCTAAAATTGTGATAGAATATGTTCTTATTGCTGCACTTGGAATAGCAGCAGCCTTCTTTATTTTTAAGGGAGGATTTGGAATTTAGCCCGCTGGGCAAGCACAAGGTTTATAAAAAATATTATGAAAGGCGTAATTTTAGCAGGAGGGCTCGGAACAAGACTTTATCCTTTAACGCACGTTACAAATAAACATTTGCTCCATGTTTACGATAGGCCGATGATTTACTATCCGATTGAAGCGATGGTAAAAGCTGGAATTACAGATCTCTTAATTGTTACCTCTGGTCCTCATGTTGGGCATTTTTTGGGAATATTAAAAAATGGTCATCAATTTGGGTTAAAACATTTGGAGTATGCATATCAGGAAAAACCTGACGGAGGAATTTCAGATGCACTATCTTTAGCCGAGTCATTTGCAGATGAAGGGCCTCTCTGTGTCGTTCTTGGAGATAATATTTTCGGGTACGATCTAAGCGAAACCGTAAGAGAATTTGAGCAATCAGACGGTGGCGCACGAGTTTTTGGAGTTGAGGTGTCAGCGAATGCAAATCAGTATGGAATTATCGAACTGGATTCTGAAGGGAATGTAGTTTCAATTGAGGAAAAACCACAAAACCCTAAATCAAATATCGCTCAGACAGGTATATATATGTATGATAAATCAGTTTTTGACAGAATTAGAAAACTAAGCCCATCTGCAAGAGGAGAATTAGAAGTCACTGATTTAAATAACTTATATGTAGCTGACGGGAAAGTTAAGTGTAAGATAATCGATTGGTGGATTGATGCGGGAACCTCTTTTGACGAGTTATTAAAAGCAAGTAATCAAGTCGCAGAAAAAGTAAGAGAAGGAACTATATCTAAATTAGAAAATAAAGAATGAAACTTCTTGTAACCGGAGGAGCAGGATTTATCGGCTCCAATTTTATCCTCTATTGGTTAAAAAACCACCCAGAAGACACCATAGTAAATTTTGATAAATTAACTTACGCTGGAAATCTTGAAAATTTAAAAACGGTCGAAAAAAATCCAAATTATTCATTTATCCACGGGGATATTTGTGATTCGCAGGCTGTGAATTTAGCGATGGAAGGAATTGATACTGTAGTACATTTTGCAGCCGAAAGTCATGTGGATCGCTCTATTATGGAGCCTGCATCTTTTGTGGTTACAAATGTTGTGGGCACTCAAGTGCTTTTAGATGCGGCTCTTAAAAATAATATTAAGAGATTTCATCACATTTCCACCGATGAGGTTTTTGGTGCATTAGCGCTGGATAGTACCGAAAAGTTTGACGAAAGCACACGCTATGATCCGCATAGTCCTTATTCTGCAAGTAAAGCTGGTTCTGACCATTTAGTTAGGGCATATTTTGATACGTTTGATCTCCCTGTAACTATTACTAATTGCGCAAATAATTATGGCCCGTATCATTTTCCAGAAAAACTGATTCCACTTGCTATAACAAATTTAATTGAAGGTAAAAAAGTTCCTGTTTATGGTGATGGGCTTTATGTTAGAGATTGGCTTTATGTTGAAGATCATTGTCGAGCAATTGATTTGGTTTTATCAAAAGGAAAAATCGGTGAAACATACTGTGTGGGAAGTCTGACCCAGGATGTGAATAATCTTGAGGTGGTAAAGAAAATATTAGCTATTATGGGAAAAGGCGAAGACATGATTGAATATGTAAAAGACAGGCCTGGGCACGATAGAAGATATGCAATTGATTTTTCAAAAATAAAAAATGAATTGGGATGGGAGCCTCTTCATTCGTTTGATGAGTGGCTCGAATTAACAGTGAAATGGTATCAGGAGAATACAGAGTGGTGGAAAGATGTAAAAAGCGGAAGTTATCAAAACTATTACAACAAACAGTACGGTAATGATTAATTGTGCGTTTGAAGATGAATCACCGGCCAGTCTCCGCCACGTTGTAGTAAATATAGTTCTTCTAAACGATAAAAGACAAATTTTATTAGTTAAAAGAGCAAAGCATCTTTTAAATGGAGAAAAATGGGCTTTAGTTGGAGGATTTTTAGATCGAGATGAAAACACTAGAGAAGCTGCTGTAAGAGAGATAAAAGAAGAAACAGGATATGAGTCAGAAATTGATAAGCTTTTAAGAATTGCAGATAATCCAGATAGGCCAAAGGAAGATAGACAAAATGTTGCTTTTGTTTATACTGGAAAAGTATTGGAAAAAACTGGAGAAATGGATGAGGAGAATTCTGAAATGAAATGGTTTGATTCCAATTCTTTGCCTGATAAAGATGAGTTTGCATTTGACCATTTCGAAAATATAAATCTTTTCCTAGAATATGAAAAGCAAAAATTTGATATACCTTTAATAGGAAAAATATGAAACCAAAAATTATTGGACTGGGATTAAACGGACTTGTCGGTAGTAGAATAATAGAGCTTTTGAGTGATTACGAATTTATAAATTTAAGTAGATCAACAGGGGTAGATATTACAAATCCCGAGAGCCTAACATCTTTAAAAAATTATCCTGATGCGAGGTTTGTTATCCAATTTTCTGCTAAAGCAGATGTGGATGCATGCGAAAAAGATAGGGAATTAGGCGAAAAAGGGGAAGCATGGAAGATAAATGTAGACGGCACACAGAATGTCGCAGAGATTTGTAGGGAGTTAGGTAAAAAAATAATTTATATTTCAACAGATTTTGTATTTGATGGAGAGAAAGAAAAAGGCGAATTTTATACAGAAACCGATACGCCAAATCCTATAAACTGGTATTCTCGTACAAAATTTGAGGGTGAAAAAAGAGTAGAAGAAAGTGGCGCGCCATATATTATTTTAAGATTAGCTTTTCCCTATCGAGCTAAATTTGAACCAAAAAAAGATTTTCTTAGAGCAATAATTGAAAAAATGAGAAACGGAGAAGAAATAAAAGGAGTTACAGATCAAATATTTTGCCCAACATTAATTGATGATATAGCATATGCTATTGAAGCATTAATAAAAAATGATGTAACTGGAATTTATCACGCAGTTGGAAGTCAGGCTTTAACTCCATACGAAGCAGCAATCAAAATCGCGGAAGAGTTTGGTTTAGATTCTGGTTTGGTTTCTCAAGTGACGCGTGAGGAATTTTTTAAAGATAGGGCTCCAAGACCATTTAATTTGCATCTTAGAAATGCTAGAATAGGTAAATTAGGAGTAAAAATGAAGGGGTTTGACGAAGGCTTAGTGGAAATCAAATCTCAACAATAACCCTCTATGAAAATTACTTTTATAGGACACGGATACGTAGGATTAGTTACAGCAACTGTTTTTGCAGACTTCGGAAATACTGTTTATGTTATAGGTCACACTCCAGAAAAAATTGAAAATTTAAAAAAAGGAATTATCCCTATTTTCGAACCAGGTCTAGCAGAGATGGTTAAGAAAAATGTAGATGCGGGACGTCTTTTGTTTACCTTAGATTATGATCCAGCTGTTAAAGATTCTGAAATAGTATTTATCGCGGTTGGAACTCCCCCGCAGAAAACTGGAGATGCTGAGCTTTCTACAGTATTTGAAGTTGCAAAGGAAATCGGTAAAAATCTTAAAAAATATACAGTGGTTGCTACTAAGAGTACCGTTCCAGTCGGAACAAACAAAAGAATTGAAAAAATAATTTCAGAAGTAAAACCAAAAGATGTAGAATTTGATATCGCTTCAGTACCAGAATTTTTAAGAGAAGGAACTGCGATTGAGGATACACTTCATCCAGACAGAATTGTTGTTGGAACAAATAGTGATAAGGCGCGGGATATATTGGTAGATTTACATAAACCAATTGAAGCTCCATTTGTTCACACAAATCTTGAAACTGCAGAGCTTATAAAATATGCAGCTAATTCTTTCTTAGCAACTAAGATTTCTTTTGCAAATGCGATAGCGAAGCTTGCGGAATCCGTTAACGCTGATGGTTTAAGAGCGCTAGATGGAATTGGTCTTGATAAAAGGATTGGAAGACATTTTCTTTATCCAGGCGCAGGATATGGTGGAAGTTGTTTTCCGAAAGATGTGAAAGCTCTAATTTCAATCGCTTCAGATCATGATTATGATTTTTCACTACTAGATCAAGTTGAAGAAATAAATAAACAAGCTAAAAGAGATGTAGTTAGAAAAGCCAGGAAAGTTTTAGGTGATATGACTGGAAAGAAGGTAGCAGTTTTGGGACTTGCTTTTAAACCAAATACTGATGACATGCGAGATGCTCCATCCATTGATATTATTGAACTTCTAAAACAGGAGAGGGCACAAATTACTGCGTTTGATCCACAGGCTGTAGAGAATTCTAAAAGAATTTTTGAGGGAATTGAATTTGGAGATGACATATACTCAACAGTAAAAGATGCAGAGCTTTTAATTATTCTCACGGACTGGAATGAATTTAAGGAAGTAGATTTAACTCGAATAAAAAGTCTAATGAGGGAGCCAAATGTAATTGATGGGAGAAATATCTACGATCCGCAAGAAATGAAAAAATTAGGATTCTCCTATATTGGAGTAGGAAGATGACGAAAGTTTTAATAACGGGAATTACAGGATTTGCGGGAAATTATCTATCTGATTATCTTCTAAAGCAAAATAAATTTGAAGTTAGTGGAACTTATTTAAATGATAAGAGTCTTTCGAATTTAGATAACAAAGATTCCCTAAAATTATATAAAGTGGATCTTCTGGATCCTCAAGCAACTGATAAATTAGTTCAATACGAAAAACCAGATTATTTATTTCATCTTGCAGCCTTAACTTCTGCGAAGAAAAGTTTTTCAGACCCAAAAGAAACTTTTGTTAATAATGTCTCCGGTCAGATTAATTTATTAGAGTCCATAGTAAAGAGCGAATTATTTGAAACAAAAATTCTGATCGTTTCTTCAGCAGAGGTTTATGGGCTTGTTGGTCCAGAGGATTTGCCAATTGATGAAAGTACTCCTTTTAATCCTTCCAATCCATATTCCGTTTCTAAGCTCGCTCAGGATTTCCTAGGTCTTCAATATTTTAATTCTCATAAGTTAAATATTGTTAGGGTGCGTCCCTTTAACCATGTTGGCCCAAAGCAACCTCCTCACTTCGTGGTATCAGCGTTTGCAAATAAAATTGCTCTTATCGAAAAAGGAAAAGAGTCTGTAATGTCAGTTGGAAATCTTGAGGCAAAAAGAGATTTTACAGATGTTAGAGATATGGTAAGGGCGTATTTACTAGCCTTAGAAAAAGGAAAAAGCGGAGATGTTTATAATCTAGGAAGTGGAACTTCACATAAGATATCAGAAATTCTAGATATTCTGAAGGGAATGAGCACAACGGAAATAAAGATAGAACAGGATCCCAGCCTTATGCGTCCATCAGATGACCCTGAGCTTTTGTGCGACCCTTCTAAATTTGAAAATTTGACAGGATGGAAGCCAGAAATACCAATTGAAAAAACACTCGAAGATACCCTAGAATACTTTAGGAAAATAGTCTAAAATAATTTTATGCCAAGAGCTCTTATTACAGGGATTACAGGACAGGATGCATCATACCTAGCAGAATTCTTACTTGATAAAGGGTACGAGGTTTATGGTACAACTAGAAGATCAAGTACAGTTAACAATGAGAGAATTAAGCATATAGAGGATAAGATTCATATTCTTTCAGGAGATTTATTAGATCAGAGTTCTTTAGTTTCAGCGCTTCAAGTTTCTCAACCAGATGAAGTTTATAATTTAGCAGCTCAATCATTTGTTAAGGCATCGTGGGATCAACCGGTTTTAACAGGAGAGTTTACGGCAATTGGAGTTACTAGAATTCTTGAAGCAGTTAGAAATGTAAATCCAAAAATTAAATTTTACCAGGCTTCTTCGTCGGAAATGTTTGGAAAAGTTGTAGAAATTCCTCAAAAAGAAACTACTAGATTTTATCCTAGGAGTCCATATGGAGTTGCTAAAGTTTACGGTCATTATATAACTCTAAATTACAGAGAAAGTTTTGATATGTTTGCCTGCTCTGGAATCTTATTTAATCATGAATCTCCAAGGAGGGGTCTGGAATTTGTGACCAGAAAAATTTCTCACGCAGTTGCCCGAATTAGTCTTGGGAAACAAGATAAATTAGAATTAGGGAATTTAGACGCTAAAAGAGACTGGGGATTTGCAGGAGACTATGTGGAGGCTATGTGGTTGATGCTTCAGCAGGATAAGCCAGATGATTACGTCGTAGCAACTGGAGAAACCCATTCTGTTCAGGAATTTGTAGAAATTGCATTTAATCATGTAGGAATTTCTGACTGGCAAAAATATGTTGTCTCAAATGTAAGCGCACATCTGAGGCCTGCTGAAGTAGACCATTTAATTGGAGATGCTACAAAAGCTAAAAATGAATTAGGCTGGAGTCCAAAAACCAGTTTCCCGCAGCTTGTAGAAATGATGGTTGATGCTGATATTGAAAGAGAGAAAAGGAACGAGGGTTAATGCAAACAGTTGTTGTAGCTGGAGGGGCAGGTTTTATCGGAAGACATCTTTGTGATTCACTGCTAAGTGATGGATATAGAGTAATTTGTATAGATAATTTTCTCACTAGTAATCCCGAAAAAATAGAAGATCTAAAGAATAATCCAAATTTCTTATTTATAAATCATGATGTTACGAATCCTCTTGATATAGACGAAAAAATTGATTTTATCTTTCATTTGGCATCCCCAGCTAGCCCAAATCATCATAGTAAAATTAGCTATCATGCGCTCCCAGAGGAAACTATGGAGGCAAATACTACTGGAACTTTTAATCTCCTAAGGTTTGCCCAGAAAAACAGTGCTAGATTTTTATTTGCATCAACTTCTGAAGTGTATGGAGATCCTAAGGAAAATCCACAGAACGAAAACTATAGAGGAAATGTTTCAACTACAGGGCCTCGCTCTGTATATGATGAGTCCAAAAGATTTGGTGAAACTATAACTGCATATTTCGGAAGAGAAAAAGATGTAGATGTGAGAATAGTAAGAATTTTTAATACATATGGCCCTGGGATGTTACCGGAAGACAAACGAATGATAATTGTATTTATTCTTCAAGCATTAAATAATGAACCGATTTCTATGTTTGGTGATGGATCTCAGACTAGGTCTCTTTGCTATGTAAGTGATACTGTAGATGGGCTTAAGAAGTTTATGTTTACTCCGGATTTAAAAGGAGAAATTATAAATATTGGTTCAGATGAAGAACATTCTGTAAGAGAATTTGCTAATCTAATTAAAGAGAAGTCAGGTTCAACTAGTGAAGTTGTAGAAAGTGAAGCTCTTCCACAGGATGATCCTAAAGAAAGAAAACCGGATATAGAAAAAGCTAAAAGGGTTTTGGGATGGTCTCCAAAAGTTCCGCTTGAAGAGGGACTAGGTAAAACTATACAATATTTTAAGAGCCTATGACCCTCCGTCGTTAAAACTATGGAACGGTCATGCTTCCGAAGCTCCAATCGGGTTTCGGAAAATAAATATGAATAATAATTTGATAATAATAAAAAGGAGCGAAGGAGCATGAAAGCAGTAGTAATAATTCCTACATATAATGAAAAAGGAAACATCGAAAAATTATTAGAAGTTCTTGAGAAAGATATTTTTCCTCAAATTAAAAATTATGAGATGGGAATCCTTGTCGCTGATGATAATTCACCAGATGGAACCGCAGATATCGTAAAAGATCTTATGAAAAAATGGAAAAATATAGAGCTAATAAGTGGTAAAAAAGAAGGATTAGGTGCAGCTTATATAAGAGGAATGGATCATGCAATTTCCAAAATGAATGCAGATGTTGTTTTCGAAATGGATGCTGATTTTTTCCATGATCCTAAAAAAATTCCTGATTTTCTAAAGAAAATTGATGAAGGTAATGATTTTGTAATTGGTACCAGATATAGTAACGGTGGATCAATTCCAAGTAATTGGGGTTTTCATAGAAAGTTTTTATCAGTCGTAGGAAATTTAGTAATAAGAAGTATCTTAATGCGCTTTTATATTCATGATTGGACTGGAGGATACCGTGCAATTAAAAAAGAGGTATTTCAAAAAGAAAGAGAAAAAATTAAGAAATTTAAAGGTTACACATTTCAAGTTGGATTTCTTTTGTCAGCGGTAGAGGATGGATTTAAGGTTGCAGAGATTCCTTTTTCTGCGACAGATAGAGTAGCTGGAAGATCTAAGATTCCTGCCGGTCAAACTATATTTCAAACTCTTTCATTTGTCATTATTGCAAGAATGATAGAGTTAGTTCATTCGCCGTTTCTGAAATATGCGATTACTGGTTTTGTTGGATACCTTATAAATGCTATATCTCTAGAAATATTGTCACGAGTTTTTTCTTTCCATCCTTTACCCGCGGCCGCAATAGCAGCTGAATTGTCTATTGTTTGGAATTTTATAGTAAATAATTTCTGGGCGTTTGGAAATCAAAAAATAACAAGTCCTTGGAAAGTATTAATCAAATTCCCGCAATTCAATTTAGTTTCTTTGGGGTCACTGGTTTTAATAACATCTACTGTTTTTGTTGGAACACATCTATTTGGAAATACTACAATGGCAAGACAGGTCTCTCTAGTTATAGCAATCGTACTTTTCGTAATTCCTTATAGTTATTCAATGTATAATATTTTTATATGGAAAAGATGGCACATCGCTTCTCTTTCAAAACTCCAGAAAAAATTAGGTTAAAGCCGGAGTGGTTTCCAATTTTTGTAATTTTACTCTTGGGATTTTTCTTGCGCTTTTATAGAGTTAGAGATTATATTGTGTTTTTGGGGGACGAGGGAAGAGATGCATTAGTCGTTTACAATATTCTGCATGGAGATTTAACTCTTTTAGGTCCTACTTCTTCTGTTGGTGGATTTTTCCTAGGTCCGATTTATTACTATCTCATGACCCCTTTTATGTTTCTTTCAGGATATGACCCGGTAGGTCCAGCAGTCATGGTAGTTCTTTTTGGAATAGCCACTATTTTTTTAGTTTATAAATTAGGAAGCGAATTTTTTAACAGAAAAGCGGGACTAATCGCATCTTTTCTTTATGCGATTTCACCTGTTGTAATTACATATTCGAGGTCTTCATGGAATCCAAATGTTTTTCCATTTTTTACAATTTCCAGTTTATACGTTTTATATAAAGCAGTAGTAAAAAATAAAATTTCCCTTTTTATCCTTGCAGGATTTTTAATGGGAATAAATCTTCAAATACATTATCTGGCAACTTTCGTAGGAGCAATAATGTTTTTCTATGCATCTTTTGCAGGGTTAGAATTAAAATTTAATTATCTTAAGATTTTAGTAAAAAGATATCTGAGTTTGCTTGCGGGATTTTTAATTGGATTCTCTCCATTTTTATTATTTGAGATTAGACATCAATTTACGAATTCAAAAAATATTTTAGAATTTATTTTTAATTCTCAAGAAACTGGTGCATCAGGACAGTTCTTAATAAATATTCAACATGTTTTTCTTAGACTTTTTGGAGGGTTAGCGCTCTCTTATCCAGATCTTTCTAAATTTCCTAAATTTGATCCAACTATTCTACAGATTTGGTTAGTTGTATCGATGTTTGTGGGTTTGGTTTCCGTAATATTTTTCTTAATTTTGTTCGTAAAAGCCAGAAAAGAAAATTTAGAGGTTAAAAAATATTTACTGATTTTTGTTTGGTTAGTTTTAGGAATTGG
>CAZMGC010000030.1:0-12055 GCA_964565795.1 uncultured Gammaproteobacteria bacterium | reverse complement strand
TAACAAATAAAGAAGTTATTATAAAACTTCATCCCATGAATTATGTTCACGTTGAAGGAAAAAGACCGATGAGTTATAAAGATTTTAAAAACGGGTACGAAAAAGGCGAAGAATTCTTAAAAAAACTTAACTTAGGCTAAACCTGCTGCAACTGGTGCTACAGTGGAAACTTCTTTTTCTTTTAGACTTGCAGCGATTTTATCCTGAGCCTGTCGAACGGATTTCTTAGATCTAGTATCTTTGCCGCTAACAAGCCTTAAAGATTTTGTGCAAAGTCTAACTCTCATGGATGTTCCATCCACAACAATTCTTGCAGGATGAAGATTTGGTCTAAATACTTTTCGAGTTCTGTTTTTTGCGTGGGAAACATTATGTCCTATCATATTTCCTTTTCCGCAGTTATAACATTTAAATCCGCTACTCATAGGCATATATTATACAAAAAATTATAGCTAAACTCAAACCTCTCTTTTAAAAATCTGGTAAAATGGTTTTTATGAATATAGAATTAGCTTTAATTTCCCTCGCTATTTTAGTGCCATCTGTAATTCTTCATGAAGTCGCCCACGGATTTGTAGCTGATAAATTAGGAGATCCCACAGCTAGGTTGCTCAAACGACTTACGCTAAACCCTGTACCCCACATAGATCCATTAATGTCTATAATTCTGCCTCTTCTTCTGGTAATTTCAGGTTCTCCTGTAATTTTCGGAGCCGCCAAACCAGTTCCAGTTGACCCATTTAATTTGAAAGAGCCTCGAAAAGATATGGCATTAGTATCATTAGCTGGACCTGGAACTAATTTTCTAATCGCTGCAGTAGCAGCTCTTATTTCTCATCTACTTTTCCCAGGCGCATCAATTTTCGAGGTTTTAACAAGTAGTCTTTTAGGGTTAGTTCTAGGACTGACTATAACGATTAACATAAGTCTCGCGATCTTTAATCTTTTACCAATTCCTCCACTTGATGGATCTAAGATATTTGCGCTTTTCCTTCCAGAAGATTTATCCCGTTCTTATCTTTCATTAGGAAATGTAGGATTTTTCATCATCTTCGCACTTATGCTTTTCCCAATCGGTGGATTTTCATTAGGAAATATTATCGGTGGACTAAGTGACTCCGCCATCCGCCTCCTAGGATTTTGATTTTAATAATATACTACAGTCCTAATATCAACTGGGAACATTTTTTTAAAAACTTGAGCATAAATTCTCAAAACCTATAGCGTTAGCCTCGCAAGGCCTGGCCTTGCGAGGCTAACTTCAATCCTCAATTATCAAATTCTCAATTTTTTCAAAGTCATTAAATTCTTTTACAAAATCTTCATACGACAACTTCGAATATTCATTAGAAAAATTATTTAAAACTTCTCCAGGATCAACCCATTCAGTTTTTCTAAATCCAAGATAATCTTCATATGAACTAGGCGTATTTAGTCTAATAGCCTGCTTATGGATGTATTTTGACAAATGTAGAAATTGACCATCGCTTTCTACCAGTACCGCCTTGTAAACACCCTGAAATAAAGAACCAACTCTTTTATATTTTCTATTGAAATACATTGAATACCTGGTAAAAACAGAGTTCATAAATCTATCTATGCTATTAGAATGATTTTGCTTGACAAAAAAATGAAAATGATTTGGCATCAAGCAATACGCAATTAGCTTTATTTCTTTAGAAAAATTATTTAAATTTAACAATTTAAGCACTTTGTCTTTTTCTTTATAGGAAGTCTTGGGGTTATTAAGTTTTTCAGAAAGCTCCTTTTCGTTTTTCGGTAATAAATATTCCTTAAGGTAAGAAAGAAAAACAAAGTAGTCTTCTTGATCAAGAAAAATTTTTCTTTTTTCTACGCCCCTATTATAGAGATGGTAGTAGCCGTTCTCCAGATAGCTCTTCCTTCTATTCTTGGCAGGCATAATTTTAAAGTAACATAAAATCCACCCAAAAGAAAATTTTAAATTAATCATTTAGCCTCGCAAGGCCTGGCCTTGCGAGGCTAAATTGCTATTCCGAAACTATTGATTTTTAAAATTCTAGGGACTACCCTCAATTTAATAGGTAAAATCATGCCAAGAAGTGCACTTAGGCTGTCTTCTTTCTGCCTGTTATTTGGGTTATTATTTTATTGCTCCTCAAAGTCAATTTCTGCAGATACTACTATCTATAGAAGCGCCGCCACAGTAACAACCGATAATATTAGCGGAAACACTTCAAATAAATATACTGATTTATCAAACTGCTCAGCCACTGACGGACTAACTTGCAATCGAGCATTAGGACTTGGAGCAGCAAACCTCTATTTTCGAGATTTTGGAGACTTCGGAATTCCTAGTAACTCAGTAATAACGGGCGTAAGAATTAGAGTAACTGGAAAATCTGATATATCTACTTATGCGGGAGTTTCTGTTTTAGGATCAAATCCCGGAATTCCTTTTCCTGCAAATTGCCAAGATCCTTCCGATAAGTGGACCATGACTTCCTTAGTTAGTCAAAACATTCAGACATACAATGTAACCTCCATAAACGGCGTGGATTTTATAAACTGTCTTAATGCAGCAAACATAAGATCAAATAATTTTATTTTTAGAATCAATCGTGCCGGCCCGGTAGCCTGGTCTGCAAATATTGATAATCTAGAAATCGCATTTGATTATCAGATCGCGCCCTCTCCTACACCCAGTCCTTCTCCTTCTCCATCTCCCACGCCAACTCCCCCTACTCCTTTCCTCGATTTACCGTGGGATTATAAAGGAAAAGGATTATCTTTTAACGATGCCGCTCTTTCGATAAATTCCTTTTTCGACCACGAGTATCCTTTATTGAGTACGAATTTAACTGAGCCAATTGCTGCGCAAAACTCAATTATTTTTTTTAAAGGTGGAGAAAGAAATTTTGATGAAGATTACTCTTCTCATGATGGATATGATTATGGAACGCCTGCAAAAGTTGAATACGGGGATGAAGTTTTAGCTGCATATTCTGGAACTGCGAAACTTATTAATACCTGTGGACCCTGCGGGAATGCAATTTATATCGATCATGGAAATGGATATCAGACCAGATATTATCATTTGGAATCAGACGGGCTGATTACAAACGCTCCTGGCCAAGAAATTCAGGTTGACTCCGGAGATGTTATTGGTAAAGTTGGAGCAACTGGGAATGTCAGGCCTAAAGGAGAAGATGGAGCGCATATTCATTTTATGGTAGTTCAAGATAAAAATAACGACGGGGATTTTGAGGACAACATTCCTGATGGGGTAACAGATCCTTTCGGATGGCAATCTAAAAATCCAGATCCTTGGGAAAATTATTTATTTTTTTATAATGGGTCAAATAGAACTGGAAATAAAAGTTATTACTTATGGAAAGAAAAAATTGATGAACTAGATACTACTTTAGATTCCAACGGAGGTTTTTTCGTAAGCGGGAGAAATTCAATAAACTTTCCGGAAGGTGCAACAAATCGGAATTTAATTCTTGAAATAATTTCTGCTCCGATTCAGAGAATATCAGATTTACTTAGATCAATCGGACCGACCATAGAAGTGACCGCTGAAGACTTATCAGGAAATGAAGTTACTAATTTTAATAAACCATTTTCTCTCACCATAGACTTTTCCGACCTCGATTTATCTAGAATTACACTGGAAACTTTATCTATTTATTCAACTTCAGATGGGATTGACTGGGTAAAAGAAGATACAGAGGTAGATTTAGAAAATAAAAAAGCATCTGCGGAAATAAATCATTTGACTAGATTTGCTTTAGTTGCTGAAAGAAAAGATATTATTCCTGCGAATACATCTGCAATCCTAAATGGAGAAAAAGGGACAGGTAAATGGTATAGATCAGATGTTTTGGTAGATCTAAGTGCGATTGATAATGAAAATGGACTAGGAGTTGATTATATTTTTTATAAAAAGGCGAATGGTGACTGGAAAAAATATGAAAATCCAATCTCGTTTACTTCTGAAGGTGAACATACTCTTGAGTTTTATTCAGTAGATAACGATGAGAATATTGAGAATCTAAAATCAGTTGTATTCAATATTGATAAAACTCCTCCTGAGGCTGAGATTTATTACTCTACAGCCTTAAAAAGGATAGAAGTAAAAGGCTTAGATAATTCTGGGATCATAAATATTTCAACTTTAAATTCATCAGGAAACCGTGTTTCAACAATTACGGATGCTGCAGGAAATAAACTAATCCTTACTTATAAAGTGTCCGTGGGCTCCATTCTTTCAACGCTTAATGTTATCTCAGGACAGCAAAATAATAAACCTAAGGTAACCTTTCCTAAAAATAGCACCTTAATTTCATTATTTTATAATTTAAAAACTAAAAATCTCGAAACCGTAGCTGAGGTTTTCAGTATGAAAGATAAAAATCTTCTAGGCCTCATCTATAACATATCTCAGAACAAAACTAAGATTTATACTTATGACGCTAAGAATAGACAGGTTTTTAAAGAAGAAAAGACAGGTGAAAACCTATTGAAACTATATACCGAAAGCAGTACGCTAAAGTATAGATATTGATATGAAAAAGAAAAAGCAACTTAACATAAAGTTTATCTCCTTTACATTAATAGCAATTATAATTATCTTTGGCTTTTTATTAGATCATTCTAATTTTCAAAAACTAAAAACAACCTTACTTATCCCTACTGAGGTTTCGATAGAGACATCAGTTATTGAATCAAAGTATTTAAACTTTAGCGTTGAATTGCCACCTGAATTTCAGACTGTAGACGAAACAAATCAAATAACCATAAATTCGCAAAGTGGAAAAATAAGCGTCAATAGAAATGGAACGAACTTTGACAACCTAGATGATTATGTTTCTGATTTTGACACAAAAAGAAATTTAATTTTCTCGGATGTAGAAAAAATATCAGACAGCCCATACGAATCAATCTCAAGAATAGTAGAATTTCCTGATCAAGGCGTTAAGCAAAAATCATACTATATATACATTAATAACTGGGTTTATATCTTCTCCACGACCTCAGAAGACTTATATGATGAACTGGATCAGATTGCACGATCTTTTAAGTACACCGGAAATTAAATCATCGTAAATCTTCCACTCCGAACATTCCATAAAAATATTGGCCTATAATCTTAGCCTCGCAAGGCCAGGCCTTGCGAGGCTAGCGCTATAAACGTATCAAATAAATATCAAATTAACATCTCATAAGGACAAACATACAAATTCCTTACTTGACTTATCCACATTTTTTAAGATATACATATATTATAGGTTCGCATAACTTCTAATATAGTTTTCCTATTAAAACTATATTACTTCAATTAGCTGTACCGGGCTAAGTCTTTTTGGTTTTTAATTTTACTATGGGTTTGACATCCCCCTTCAAATAGTGTAATATGACGGCGTATATGGGATTCAGACAAGAAGCATTAAGACATAAACCAGCATACCGCCCTACTCAGGAAGGCGGCTTACCTAGTTTGCCAAACAGACCTAGAACTCCACACATACCACATGCAAGAGCTCTTGCTTTAGGCGCAGCTTTAACACTTGCAGGAACAGCTGCAGCTCTATCACTTGAAAAAGCATCACAATCGCTAGCTCAAACCCACGTGGATCCAAGAACAAATTTAGTTCCTGCTGAGCAAATGAGATATCCATGGGATTCAGGAAATGTTCACTTAGACCTTCAATACACAGAAGTGGGAGAAAATATATTTGAGCTATCTGGCGTAGAAATGACAAATGAACCTAAAACAATGAACATAGGAGACGGAAAATACGTTCAATTTGTTCTCGGTGAAGAATATGGTGAATTAGATGATCCGTATGGTCATGTGACTTTGAATCTCATGAATGACGTTATGAAAGGCGGAATTTGGGAAAAATCAGTAGATGCCGAAGGAAATCCTATTTTAGATGCTGATGGAAAACCAATTATTCATGAATTCGGATACGTAGAACCAGAGCCAAATAAAGAAGGCTTAGCTTAAATGCTATAGGCTTGACATTTGGCCAAAAAGGAGTATAATCGCAAACTAAATATGACAGAAGCATACAGACCAACAGTTACACAAGCGCCTCGCCCATCCACTATCAATCGTGGAGATCTTTCCTCAGGACTAAATAGAAGTAGAAATTTAAGCCCAAGACAAATCGGAGCAAGACTAGTTTTAGCAGCTACATTAATTGGTGGTGGAAGAATAGCAATGGATACTCAAACAACGGTTGGTCAGGAGCCATCAGCAGCACCATCAATCGGCGCATCTTTCGAACCATCACCAAGTGCAGTAGCAACAGATCCACTCACTGGTTTACCATGTGTTCCTGGAACTCAACCTACACCTGAACCATCAGAGTCAATTATCCCTGATAGAACTCTCCCACCTGATATAGGAATGGTTCCTGGCGGAGAAGCTTTAGCTCTTACAGGAGCAGATGTATTTGTTAGTGCAGAAGCTCAAGCTGAACCATCAACTGTTCCATCAGAAACACCATCAACTGCACCTGAATCACCATCGCCAACAGATCCTACAACAGCAGTTAATTGTGATCCTGTACTTACAGAGGCATATATAAAAGCTGGAAAACCAGAAGATAATGAGTTAGTAAAATTTAGCTTTATGGATGAAGCTATTGAAGCTCCAGTAAGTATGGGTGAATTAAAAGGAATAATTAAAGCATTTTATGCAAAATATCCCGAGGCTCTAGAATATACAGATGAGTACGATACTAAACTAACAAATAAAGATCGAAACAAGGTTCTTAAATTATGTGAAAAAGGATATCCCGGAGACCCAAAACCAGTCATTCAACAAAGTCGTGCAAATAGCTGTGCAGGCTTAATAAGAGATTTTTATGAAATGGCAATGCACAACAAATCTCAAGGCATGATGGATTTAGCTCAATCTGTATACTGGTATGCACTTGCATCTTTAAAGACCCCAGACCCAGCATATACAATAGGTGAATTCTTAAGAGGCATTGAAATAAAAAATCAAGTAATTCAAGGCTAATCCTCTCCTCTTATTGACACGAATATCCAGGCTATATTAATCTAATAGTATATGAGCTTTAATATGCTCTTTTCTTTTCGTAGAAAACTACTCTTAGTTCTTTTTATATTATTATTAATCCTAACTATTCCTATTGGATTATATTATTTCATTCTTAGTGATCCTCAAATTCGCACTCTTCAAAATGAAGGTATCGAAATTGCAAATCAATACCCTGATTATATAAGTGAAGAAAGGATTAATAATAACTTTACAATTCTAAAAAACAAAAAAGAGTCTGAAAAAAATAGATACACCGCTCTTAGTAATCTTGCTTTCTTTTTTGGATCAGGATATAGCGATAGCAATGATCCACAAGTAAGAAAATATGTATTAAAGTTGGGGGAATATGCAAATAAAAACTACCCAAATCAATACGTTAAAGCAAATTTTAATCCATTCTGCCAGGATTCTACTTGTGGACCAAAAACTCCTGTAGAAATAACTAATTTAATTAATGATATAGATAGGAATCCTAAGATTTCAGAATCTGATAAATTATTCATCATAAAAAACTTACAGAATACAAGCTATATGGAAGAAGATGATCCTGAAGCTAAATTTTATTTTTATCTACAAACCTACATAGAGCTCTCAAATCAAGCCAGCACAGCATCTACCTCTTCTGTTACAAAACTCGCTGAAGATTTAAAAACTTTTATTAAAGCGAAATATCCTAAGGAATCTGAAGGGTTATGAAAAAAATTTTATTAGGACTACTGTTATTTTTTGCACTTTTTGAACTTGTATCACTAACCCATAAGGTATTTGCAGAAAAAACTCTATATTTTAGAAGATGTAATTATAATCCGGGAGTTAGATGGCAAGTTAGATATCAAGTTATATTTAAAGGAGGAGATAGATCAGGTTATATATACGGAACTACCGGACCAGAGTCAGCTCATGGAGATTATTACGCTGAAGAAGTCTGTAATTCTTTTGCTCATAGAATTGGTGCTTCGGAACCTTTAGTTAATACGGGTAGTAATGCCGCAGATGGTGCGTCAAGTACCCGTATTGGAGGCTATAGAAGCTCCAGATTAGGACCAGGTCAATACGATACGCAGGTAATTTGGTCTACGGCTTGCGTTGATCCAGTTATAGATGCTCAAACAATATATTTAACTCAAGGCGGAGATCAGATATGGGAATTCGTAGATGATGTTTCCTTTAGACAAAACCTAAACGGATGCACTGGTCCTGGCTGTAATGGATTTAACGAAGGACGCATAAGGTCGGTCGTTGAAGGTAAAGGAACTATAAATTTTAGCGAAACTGGAAAATGCAGCGATACCCCCCCTCCACCCAAAAATGTAATCAGAGGTTTTGTATTTATAGATAAAAATAGGGATGGAGATTACGATAGTACTGATGCGTGTTATAAGAATCGATTCAACATTTCCAGAAATGGCGACAGCGATAATTACTCAGCAACAGGTTGTGGTCAAGGAAATGATCCATGGTTCGTTTGGACCACAAGCAGAAATAACAATACCATTTGTCTAGATGTACCCAATGGATATCAGATGACAAATAACCGTTGTCGCGATACCAATGGAGATGCAACTCTTCGATTTGGAATTGCGCCGGATAGAGGGGAGATTTCAGGAATTGTTTATGTCGATGAACAACCGAATGGAAAACTTGATGGAAATGACACCAGACGACGTAACAATGACGTACGCAGAAATCCTAATGGAGCAAATGAACTAAGTAAAACCAACAGTGATGGAAGATATAGATTTACAGATCTGGACCCTGGCTCGGACCACAATATAAGGCTTGACGGAGTAAATGCTTGTAGATTTACAATTCAAGGCGATAACCCCAAAACTAACATTAATGCCCCGTCTGGCGGAAATAACGATGTACATTTTAGACTTACCCGCCGATATTTTAATATCTCAGGAAATATATATAGATATGTTCCAGGAGTTTGTACGCCCACAATTAACACCAACTGTCAGGCATATGGAAGAAGCGTAAAACTTACAGTTTTAGGCGAAGGAAGAAATGATGACTCACGCCCAGGAGACTCACCTGATTACAGAATCACACAAATTCAGGATCAGGATGGTGCTTATACCGTCAGACTTTCTGGACATAGATCTGGCGAAAGCATTGTGGGAGGAAATGACAAAGATGTAAGCGTTAACTGTGCAAACGAAAGACTGGATTGGTACATCCAACCCGCTGGAGCAACAGAATTTGGAATTTCAGGTACTGTTTATGTAGATGATAATAATGATGGTATACTTCAGAAAAGTGGAGCCGATCCAGATGAGATTTATGACGGAGGTGGAACTGTTCAAATCAGAACTGGCAACAACTCCGCTTCTACAGGAAGAACTGGAATCGTTCATAGCAATGGAACTTATACCGTAGGAGAAAATCCTCAAAATACGAATTATAGAGTTAGACTCCTGCAAAACACACTTGAACCTAGCGGATCTATAGTTCTAAACAATGATTTGCCAGTAAATATGGGAACATCAGATGTTTCTCAAGTAAATTTCCTTGTAGATCTCCCTGCAAATACATATAGTATTCGAGGTGGACTCTACATAGATGATCAAAACCCTGAGGGAAGAAAGACAGATTCTGAGCCTTATGTAGCTGCGTCAGGCAATGAAAGAATAAGAATTCAAGGACTCCCTGCTTCGGCAAATTGTCCACAAAGTAGAGTTGGATATACTAGAGATATTGAAAATTTTACAGGTGAATTTAACGCAGGTGGTCTTCAACCTGGCTGCTACAGTGTCAGCTTTAATGGCCCAAACGGCAGAGGACCTGATTGGAGAGTAACTTATCCTTCAGGTATCTCCCCTTTCACGATTGGACCGATTATAGTAGGGCCAAATTGTAATGATGACGCTACAGATGATGATGGAGTTGCACTCTGTGCAGCTACTGGAGGAACAATAAATGGAAATGTAACTAATGTAGATTTTGGAATAAAACAACAGGACGACAATCCATGGTATCAATCGATAGGAGGAGATGTGCGTATCGATGCAGACGGTTATAGAAATATTATTCCCGATGGAACAACTCCTATTTGTGGAGGTTCAACATATCCATATCTATCCTCTAATTCTGTCTCTGGGAATTTAACATCCGGAATAGCATTTACAGGAAATAATCCAAACCTATCCAATTCAGGAACAGACAGAGCCAAAGCAAGTGATCGCGGTTGGCTGGTCACAGGAAATAATTTTACTCCAGCAAAACCTGGAACCATAAGAACGTCATATGCCTATATGAATAACGTTATTGAAAAAGGAAGACTTACAGTAAATAGCATGTTCGGAACAAGCACTTCTAAATCTTGCACTACTGATAGCGGGCCGGATTGTACACTAAAAGCTAATCTACTAAATGGGATCTATAAATCAACTAATCCTGTAACCATAAGAGGAAGTGGAAGTCCTGAAACTTATACTTTTCCAAACGGTCGCGATTATATTTTCCTGATCGAAGATGATCTCAGAATTGAATCAAATATTCAGATTAATCCAGGCTCCACTGTCACATTTATTGTTAGTGGAGATATTATAGTTAGCCCTGATGTAACTGAGATAGATGGAATTTATTCTGCAGATGGTAGCTTTATTACTCTGGGAGCTACAACAGGAAATGATGATCCATTAACAATTGAAGGAAACGTAGTAACTAACGCAGGCCTTAATCCCGGAAAAAGATTTGACCAAAGAAGAGATTTAGGTGATGATCAAAATGCAATATGTCCAGCAGTAACATTTACCTCACGTCCAGATTTCATACTCAACGGACCTGAATTACTTAGGTTTACTAATTATGTTATTCAAGAAATTGCACCAGGATCTGATCACGGAAGCCAAGGAGCTGGCGGATTTTTACCTCCTGATACATACACTCCTCCTTTTTCAAGAGCTCCCAATTCACCAACACCACTTCCTCCATCTCCAAAGCCTAGGTTTACTGGCTATGGGTATAGTACATCAGGAGAAAATAATTCAATCGTAATAGACGCTGAAGCCGGCTCTCCTCTGGCAACAAGAGTGACCCGAAGTACCGATTCATGGGGTAATAGGACTTCCCCTCTCTCCCATACCGGTAGCGCCTACATAATTGCCCTGGAAGATGATGGGACCAGTCTTACTACAAATCTTGCTAATACTGCACCTGAAGTTAAATATAATGTTTGTTTTCCTAAGGCTGGGAGATATTGGATCTGGGTAAGGGGATCAGGGCCAAACGCACAAGGTGATGCTATAGCATTCGGTATTGATGGGATCCCTAAAGCAACAGCTAACCCTTTTGTATTATTTAAAAAAGGTGTGGACGGAACCGCTGACTGGCAATGGAGAGGACGAATAAATAATATAGATACTGGAAACAGAGCATATGTAGACGTACCTACTCCAGGTTTTCATAATTTCAATTTATACATGAGAAACGATGGAGCAAGACTTGATAAAATTTATCTGACAACCACAAATAACACACCTTCATTCGCAGAAACCTCTAATGCTGGTCCAAACGCAAATGTAGCTATTCAGTGCGAGAAAAATTAACTTAATTGACAAAAAAACCATCCAGATCTATACTTAATCTGCTCTTTGATACACGCAGGGGATTATGATTTTTCCTCTATGTTAATTTCCTTGAGGTAGTTTTGTTCGCAAGAATAAAGCGACGAGGCGGAGCTTGATAAGACTACGGCTAGTCCTAAACCTTATCAACAGCTTTTCCTATTTTTCTCAAGGGGAAAACGATAATCCAACTACGGTATCAAAGGCAGTATTTATTTAAATTTAGTCAAATTTTTAGTTGAGGCGTCCTTATTGCCTCAAAACTCCCCTTTCTGGTAAAATTGCACTACGCCGTCTTAGCTCAGTGGTAGAGCAGCTGTTTTGTAAACAGCAGGTCGTGGGTTCAAATCCGACAGACGGCTCCAAATATATTCTAGACGAGCTGAGTTGGCGGAGCAGTCAATCGCACCTGACTGTAGATCAG
>CAZMGC010000029.1:0-12215 GCA_964565795.1 uncultured Gammaproteobacteria bacterium | reverse complement strand
AAAAAGACGAGAAACTTCCTGGCGGAGAAGGAATAAAGGAACTAACTGTTCGTGCATCGAGAATACTGAACAAGATAATCAAGAAAGAAAAAGGGAAGAATGTACTTATAATGACTCATGGAAAGCTTAAGAAAATCATGCTTGCTTATCTCTTAAAGAGAGATCATGCGAAATACTCTAAAAAGTATGATGGTTCAAATACTGCGCTTTCTGTAATCAAGATTATGGATGATGGTAATCATAAAGCACGGTTGATTAATAGCGTTAAGCATCTTTCTTAGACTAGTTTAAATAAGTCGAAGCCGTTTAGTAAAAATGCCAAAAGATAGGGGTATAGAGAGCTTGGGTCAGGACAGGTTTAGCAATCTGCTAGAATTGATGGAAGATAAAATAGCGAGAAAAGGTAAAATTAGGGTATTGGACGCAGGTTGCGGTTATGGTGTGACTATGATGGGACTCCTAAAAAGGTTTGGAGAGAAAATAGAGATTATGGGCTTCAATTATAACCAGAAAAGCGGTACTGTCAAAATAATGAAGGAGCAGGCTATCAAAAAAGGAATATTTGATAAAAAAGAAATCCAAGATAAGAGCCTTCCCAAAATAGTATATTTAGATGCAAGCAAAACGTGGCCGTTCAAATCAAAAAGTTTCGACTTTGTGTATGGGCAAGCGTCTCTTTATCTTTTTGACGATAAAATCCATGCGCTTGAAGAATCTAATCGGATTTTGAAAAAAGATGGACTTGCACGATTCAATTCGGTAGTATGGGACAACCATCTGAATAAAGAACTTAGAAATCCTAGATTAAGTGAAGCATGGGAAATTTGGGATAAAGGGAAACTGATTGCTCCCGAAAATTATTTCAAAAGAATAAAGGGAGTCAAGATAGGTTACATAGATGGAAAACCCCGCTATGTAGAAATTAGTGGTGGCAAAAAAATAAGTTTTGGCTTGAAGTTCATAACCTCTATAGATTACAACTTTCTCTGGGATAAATTTGGCGGAGTTAAAAGCATCTATACAACGCAGATGAATTTTGACCCTCGTTACAAGTAATTTACAATTCTGTTTCTTTTCCTTCTTCCAGTATCACAAACTTAATTCCTAACGAAGTTAAAACTGTATTGGGCACTCTATGGGCAACAGCTCCTCTTCCTGGCAAAAACATTCCATCATGAACCGGAAAAGCGATGTTTGGATGGATTTCCTTAGCGTAGTCTATTGCTTCGGATATCTTCATCCATGGGCCTGCAACGGGCAAGGCAAGAATGTCTACTTTCTTCTTTGGATTGTAGAATGCGTCTCCAGGATAAAAGAGGCGATTAGCTATAAAATAACCGGTATTCTCTACACTGGGAACGGTGGAATAAATAGGTGCATGTTCCTTGCCATGACCTTCAATGAGTACACCCTTAATCTCTATTTTTTGGCCATGTTCAACAACCTGATAGTGCGGGATTCCAGATGATTCTAGTATCTTGCCCACGGCCTTATTGGTAATAATAACCAGCCCTTTAGAACCAGCGTTTGCAATAACATTCTTTAGAGAGTCTATGTATAGATGATCTTGATGTTCGTGAGTAATTATTACAACGTCAATATTCTTAACGTCATTCTGGGCAGTTGAGTAAGCTCCTGGGTCGGTTAAGATTCTCAATCCTTTTTCTTCGATAAGTAAACAACAATGGCCTAACTTAGTTATTTTCATGGTATTATTATCAAACAAACATAATTAAAGATTATTGTTCTAAGGTTTTCCATGGCTCCAAGGAAAGAGATTGTGACTAATTGTCTAAAGTTGCTGGGAGCCTATCAATCAGGCCAATTGGGGCCGACGCCTATGCCAGAAGACGCTCATCCCGACTTTAATGGAAGTAAGGAGATGCAAATTGCCTATTTTACTCTACCAATGGCCCTTAACTATCAACGAAATAGCTATGAGTTATGGAAATCCGCGCTTAAAACGTTTCAAGACAAAGAGACAAGAAAGGTCTTTGATGTGTCGCAAGCTAGCGAGTTAAATACTGAAGAGTTGCGGGAATACCTAACGCGCTACAAGGTAGCTCTCCAGCCGAATAAACATATAGCGACATGGCATACGATCGCTAAGACGGTTAATGCTCATTTCGGCTCGTTTGAGGAAGTGATGAGTGGAGCAGGTAATGATTACCTTAAATTGAAAGAGTTGGTACAAAATCGCTACAAAAAAGGTTTTCCTTATCTTTCTGGTCCGAAAATATTCAACTATTGGTCGTTCATACTGAAAGAATACGCTGACGTGCCCCTACAAAACGCTCAGTGCATCGAAATCGCCCCAGATACCCATGTTATACAATGTTCGGTCAAACTCGGGCTTATTACCGCTCAAGAAGCCGAAAAACTATCACGAGATGCTATTTCCGCTAAGTGGCGAGAAACGTTGGACGGTTCAGGCATCAATCCGATTGATATGCATCCGCCTTTGTGGTTTTGGAGTCGTGGAGGTTTTGCTTACAAAATTTAAGATGAGAAAACCTACATTTCTTTATCATGGGAGCTCTTATCCATTAAAAGGAGATAGGTTAATTCCCAGACAAAGCAGGGACTTGGGGAAGAATCCAGAAAACGAAAAGAACGCCGTATATGCTACTAACGTTAAGAGAATGGCCGTCATTATGGCCTTGCTTACTTCCAAAGGAGTTAAGACTTCTACCCTAGATTTTGGTAATCGGGTCGCTCAAGGGATAGTAATTAAAGGTTGGCCGAAGCAAGAATTTGTCTATCTTTACACGTTGCCCCAAGAAAGCTTTTATCAAAGCAAGGCCATTAAACATCAGTACGTTTCTTTACAATCGGTAAAACCAGTTAAAATCGAAAAGTTAAGGGTTGCAGACTATCTCCATTTAATAAGAAATGTTACTTCTAATGAGTCTGAAGAGTTTAAAGTAAAAGAAATTATCCATAATGGAAAGATATCAAAACTGGCCTCAGATTCAGGTAAATTTGGTTGGAGCGAGGAAGTACATTTAGTAAGTTATCAAAATAAAAAATATGTATTAAGAGTATGCAAGGACGTAGAGAAGGCCAAACACTATGAGAAGATTTCCTCCCAGTTAGAAAGATACGGGTTTCTTCCTAAATTATTTGGTAGGAGAGCCCATAAGGTTCTCTATGAGTACATTAATGGCAGAGATTTAAGAAAAAAGGAAACCCGTAATGTAATACGCCAAGTGGGAAGAATCTGCGCATGTGTAAACAAGCTTAATGGCTCTGAAAAAGTAGATACTATTGTTAAGAGATGGATTAAGAAGTCAAAACCTGTTTTAAGTTTGGAACAATATGAGGGAATTAGAAAACTATATTTGTACTTTAATAAAAAATTAAAGCCTGCGATAAGAATGGATGCTGGAGATAGTAATCCCGAGAATTTCCGGTTAAGAAACGGCACGGTTTATCTGGTAGACGTAGATTCTATTTGTCCTTTTTTCAGAGCATATGGGCTTGCTAAGGCTTACATAAAATGGTTCAAGGAACCCATAGAGAGAGCATGGTTCAAAGAAGGATATGGCTCTGTTTCTTCTTCTAAGTTTATAACAGAAGAGTATGAAGATTTCATGTGTTTAGTATTCTTGATAAATGAAATTAAATATTTTGCAAAACATGGCTCGAAAGATGATAAGCCCAACATAAAGACCAGATTCGAAATATTAGATGAATTATTGATAAAATATAAGGATATTCTTTAATATTCATTGGCCCACCCATTAGAGAGAGAAGAGAAGAAATAGAGTGAGAGAGAAAGAGAGAGGTTTCTTTTATTGATTTTTAGCCCGCCTATCCTTATTTTACCGACGACAAGCCACCGAAAGACCTCAAAAAATCTGGTGGCACAATGGTGGCACTTCTATTTCTTGGTGGCAAGGCGGCTAAGTGCCTGAATTACGGTCCTTTTTTCATAAGTAGGCCCCAACTTATTGTATGCGGGAGCTAGATTCCTGTTTGTTACTACAAAAAACCATCTGTCCGCGTATTGCTTCTTAAGATTTTTAATTTTATTTTTAAGAGCTTTTTTATTATGGCTTAACAACTTCCCTGTTTCAACCTCAATCGCATATTCCTTATCATTCATCTTAAACAGGATATCGGGTTTCACGGTTTGATAAGTATCAATTTTATCAGTCATTTTTCTAAGATGTGTGCAGATATCATAAATCAAGAAAATATGTTGTGGACTTTCTTTTTTTCGCGGTTTAATCAAATATTTTTCTTTCTCTTCTGCAAGAATAGCCTGAAATTTATACTCTTTGTAACCTTCTGATTTAAGATATTCAACTTCTTCGGTGGAAAGGTCATTCAGTTTAACGCAACTTTCTTCAGCAGACACTTCAATTTCTTCTTTATCCAATTCCTTTCTCTTTTCATTTCTAATATTAATCTTAACTTGGAGGTTTTTCTTTCTCTGCTCTTCTGTTTCGGCTTCACGCAAGTTAAGGAGTTCATCTGCGTTGGTTGTAATACTGTTATGCTCTTCGGGAGAGGCAATAATCTTTATTTCCGAATGCTCGTCTTCCATGATGAGCAGGCCCTCTCCTGGGCTTGCGGTCAAAAGATGGTTGACCTCTGAATCGCTCAGAAAAAAGGCGCGTTTAACATTATTAATAACCGCAGGCTTTTGTCTTAATAATAGCGTATACGAGCTATTGGCAAGTACGGATTTCCCTGCTTCTGATTCAAGCATGCCTTCAACCTCTTGGTTGATAAGAAACAGCGCCATATTGAACTTACGACAGGTCTTAACAATTTCAAACACGTAGGAAGCCTCGTGGGCTTGCCTTAGAAGGGACCACGCTTCATCTATGACCAGCAATTTTCGGCTCAAGTCCTTCTTCATTTTAGTATAAATATATTCCAACACGAGAAACATCATAAGGGGTTTGATTTGCTTCGGGAGTCCTCCGATATCGAAACATACAAATTGACTATTGAAGTCTATATTTGTTCTTTGATTGAGAAATGAGAAAACGCCCGTCACGTAGGTTTCTAGACGATTGATAAGACTTCTCAAGGTTGGTTTCTCACCGATACTTATCTTTTTATCCATTTTCTTAAGGACTTTTAATAAATGCTGCAATACGGGCGGTTTTCTATCCCAACTCTCTACTTTATCCATGTAAATATGGCGTTCTTTGTATGCAATTGTTAGCGCCCTGTCCAATATTGAGCGTTGTGGATCAGATAGATCGCCTAACATAAGAGGCATTACATCCATTAGCGCAAGGCGCTTGTCAGGATAGTCATGACCCATCAAGTCTAACGGATTAATAATAGTTTCAGAAACCGTACTTAAATCGATGAGTTGCCCATTAAAGCGTTTCACAAGGGCCTTATACTCTCCTTGTGGGTCAATTACCATGACTTTGGTGCCATTAAGCAAATAACGTGCAATAAGCAGTTTCGCCATGTAACTTTTGCCAGAACCAGAACTTGCGAGGCATAGTCCATTAGGATTACTTAAATTGAAAATGTCCTTTATGATAGGGATATTATTTTTATTGAGTCCGAGCCAAACCCCCGTCTTATCTGCTTGGAGGAATGAAGATGTAAACGGAAAGAAAGCTGACAAGGCCTCAGTCGGCACGCTTCTCGTTTGCTTTAATTTATCCATTACAAGCGGGCTTGAAGACTGAAATCCTTGCAGCATCCGAAAATAGGGCTGTTTGGGAATGATGAGCAGTGAATTAAGTTCCGCTTCTATGCGTCTCGTGAGTAAATCAAGCTCTTCCTTGGATTTAGCGCGACAATTGATGTATAGACTTACGTTAAACAGTTTATCCTTGCCCTTTTGCAAGTTTTCTAAGACTCCTTTCGTATCCTTGTATTTTATTTCAAGGCTCGGATTAAGGATATTTTTCAGTTTGGCTGCATATAAATCGGCCGATTGTTTCTGGAGTTCTTTGTTAAGAAAGACCATCATGGTCTCAATATCGTACGGCTCTATATGCAAGGAAAAGTCAAAATTACCTTGAAGACTGACAATTTTGTCCAAAAATCCTGTTTCAACGCTTCGAGGGTACCCATGTGCATAAATGGTTCTGCTTAGAATGGCATTCTGGCTGATTATTTCACGCTTCTTTTTCTTCCTCTCTAGCGATTCTTTTATTTTTTCTTCTTTTACAATTTTAAGATAGGACGGATAATTTTCTATCCGTTTTGGCAAGGAATCTTCTCTTGTTTCAAAGAATCGAGCAGTCAATTCCTTGAGTTCTTTTGTATTTAATCTATAACTTTTCAATCCGAGATTTCCTAGTTTGTTTTGACAAATTTGAATTTGTATGCCAAGGTCTGCTTTTTCTGGGATAATGACATAGAAATTTCGATTCATAACATTTTGCGATTTCGTTACGCTTTCGAGATGTGATTTATATCCTTCAAACAGACCTTGGAATTGCTCAGTTTTGAGCACTTTTTTCTCTGCTTCCCTGAAATAATCGCGCAAGTCAAGATTTTCGGTATTCATGAGTATTTGAATCGGGAAATCTAAACTATTGAGAAATCTTTGAAATCCATGAGCAAGTGCGTTTTTTGCATCCTCTGGTTTAATGGAGAAATTTATAGGAGTTACCTTCAAAACAGCTAATTTTTTATCCATGAGTAAGAATAATATCTCCTGTTATTTCTTTGATGGGGCTAATCTTGGCGAATTTATCCTTAGTTTCTATCGTTCTTGATCGATACCAAATATACCAATTCTTCAAATGACGTTCCAAATCAAGAAAGATAAACCCGATGGCAAGCGCCAAGAAATTAGTGCCAATTATAACCTGAATAACAATATGCCATGACGTCTTGAAGAAAACAAGCAAAATAAGGGGCGCAAAGAGAAACAAATAAGCGAGTTGCTTAAAGGTAAGGCCAAATATGATTTTCTCTTTATACTCAAGCTGTTGAGGTATCTCGTAAGCCATTATAATTTAGCTCCTATGCTCTTCACATCACCATAAACCTTGAAGGCGGACTTAACAATAGAGAAGAATAAGAGGAAGAGCATTAACGCATCAATAAACAGAAAGGCAGAGATCAAAACAATAATGCGCAAGTTACTGAAAACACCTATCGTTGACAATTGTGAGAATCCAATTAGCAGAATCGCATCAAAGAAGGTTACAAAGACTGCAATGCCTAAGAAATTAAGGATGAGCGAGCCATATTGCTTAAGCGGATTCAAAAAGTAGAAGAAAATACCAATAGGAAGGAAGACGACTCCCAATGCTACGATCGCATAACGAATGGTAAGGATTAAGGTTGTGAGTACTAAAGTTGCCAGATAAGCCACTCCTAATAAGATGGCAAGCCCTAAATCGGAAAGGCCCGTTATCGAGATAAGAAAGAAATTTTGATCGACTAGACTTAACGTAGCGGAAGTCATAGCGGCCGAGAGATCGAGAACGAGTGTGTACATAAAGAACGAAGCTTGTACCAGAACAATCATAATAACGACATTACGAAGCCATGCTTTCGCTTGTTCTCGTTTGGCAGAGTCGTAACCCGATACCATAAAACTGAAACCCGATGCAACTAACAACAACGCATAGAACATGGAAAGCATATACACAATAATGGCCCATAAACGGCCGAACATAGAGATATTGATTGGTTCGGACAACAGATTGAGCGTAAGTTGTAAGAACGGTTGAACGGGTGCATTGATAATATCTCGGACAAACTCAAAAAATACCTGTGGTAAACATGAACCGAGATTAACTATGCTGCAGGTAGGCATTTTCGTATGAATGAAGGTTTAGTTAGAACGCAATACACAAAATAGAAGAAAAGTCCTAGCAAGAGAATTTTAAACGCGAGAATAAACGAACTGTTGTCAATTTCATTGTAATCGAGCGTTAGGTCTGGATTTATTGGAGGATAAATAGGATTATTGTATATATTGTAACCATAATCCTGATCCCAGATTGTGCAAATAATCTCTGCTTGTTCGCCTGCGGGAAACCCTTGTGAAACCACATAATTACAATCGCTTCTCTTTTGAGGATCAGTAAAATTACGGCATTGTAAGCGTCCTGGGCAAGCGCTAACTAGGGGTAAAAGTAACAATACAATAAAAAATATAGTTCTGAGAGCGGTGGCTCGCTGTCCGAACCTAAAAGTCGCGGTTTTCATAGGGTTATCCTGTGATGAACTGCACTACCAAAGGAGCTGCCCAGATTACGACGAGACCGATTAAGACATACGTCACCATACTCTTCGCATTATCCCGTTTTTTCGGATCAGAACCACTCATAATATAGTTCGCGCCCGCAAGCAATAATACAATTACTGCAATAAAGGTCGCTGCGTACTTAACGAGGTTGTAAATCTTTAAAACAGGTTCTAAAATATGGTCAAACGTGGCCCGATCTTCTTGCGTAAGCGTTTGGTTAAAATCAGTAGCCGATACCAAAGGCATCGCCAAGAAAGTCGCGATCCAGAGCAGACCGAGAAGTTGTTTCTTCATTCTTTCACCTCCTTTTCAGTTGATTGGGAACGCCATTTGTCTAAGAAGTTCCTATTTTTTCGGAAGCGACCTAACCCTTTCTTAAATCGGTTTTTGTATTTCTTATGGAAGAAGCCAAAACAACTTCCGCAGAGTTCCCTTTCTGATTCCTCCAATTCTCGTCCGCAGATTAGGCAGTATTCGTTCATGATGGTCTTGTTCTAAAAATAGTATAAAAGAAATCGGAGACCAAACGGACTACTGTTTGGACTACTAAACGGACTACGAAACCGTAGGCCACTTTGTCCCCGATTGGTTATAAGTTAATTTTAGTGAGGGGATGCATGAAGTCACAAATAAAAGCGTGGAAAATTCCTGCTAAGAAATATAGCGTTATCTACGCCGATCCCCCATGGAAATATGCAACGAATGTGAGCAGGCACTATCCGTGCATCCCCATTAAAGAAATTCAGCAATTTCCTATCGAGCAGATAGCAGATGAAAACTGTGCGCTTTTCTTATGGACTCCCTATGCAATCCTACCTGAAAGTATCGAAACCCTCAAGGTTTGGGGATTCCGATACGTTACGGTTGCCTTTACATGGATTAAAACTAATAAAAATAATGGAAAACCGTTCTTCGGCTTAGGTAATTGGACGCGCGCTAATGCAGAGATCTGTTTACTGGGTCTCAAGGGTAAAATCAAAAGAAAATCGAATAAAGTAAGACAAGTAGTGCTTTCTCCCTTACGGGAACATAGCAGGAAACCTGACGAAATAAGAGATAGTATCGTTGAATTACTGGGAGATCTGCCACGAATAGAACTTTTCGCTCGCCAGACGGTTAGAGGATGGGATTGTTGGGGTAACGAAACGAAGAAATTCAATCGAGGTGTTTCTTGAACGAGATAAGCACAGACGAAATAATCTCTAGACTTAAGGAGTTAATTGTGTATTTCGAAAATCAGAAGAAACTGAAGATTCATGATGAAGAAAAATTCTCAGATACATTTATACCTTGAAACTGAATTGCTGGAGAAGCTCAAAAAGCAAGCTGCGGCTTTAGAGATATCGGTTTCTGAAATTTGTAGAAGAAAGTTAAAAGATATCCCACAACTTAATCGAATTGAGAGACTCATAGAAAATCTTCCTGTTCAATTAATGAAAGGAGGTGAAAACTAAAATGGAATGTCCTATTTGTAAAGGTACTAAAGTCCGCCCCGTGAAGATAAAGGGTAAGGATTCTGTTCGTTGTTCGGATTGTGGTAGTTCTCCGGATGACGAAAGCGAAGCAGAAAGGAGAAAAGGCTAAATAGCATCTTGTGGCGCCACAAGACCTATCGACTCTATCTCGACAATAATTATAAAGGCCTTATGTCTTTAGGAACTTGTATAAAACTTGTACTATCACTACGCCAAAAACCGTACAAAATACGTTAGGCCCGTCGGGGCCACTGAATTATTGATCCTTGTGTTATTATTCGAGAACTGTTTCAAGATCTTTCCTGGTCTGGTCAGGGTCTTGTGCTTGTAGAGAGTTGTTGAGTTTTCTTTTAGCTTCTTGCTTCAAATAGGTTATTCTAGGAGCTCGGACTCTTGTTCTTGATGGAAGCCACATACGTATTAGACCTTCCAATGGATTATTTAGTACGGCGTCCTTCACATGATGAATTGCTATATATTCTCCCGTTGGTGTTTGACCTACAATCACATCGTCGGTTTCAACAAGTATGTTTAATCCTTTATGACTTGCGTAAAGCTCGTATCTTCCCGGTTCGACTTCAACCCTTTCTACATCGATTTTATAACAAATCCCTCCTTTCGGAGACCATCCTGCGACTCTTGCAACTCTTTTTGGGAATGTTTCAAAATCAAGCTCGCCGCTTGTAGGGCTTCTATAAATCTTCATGGGATCTACTCTTTTTAACCAACTAGTCGTTTAATATTCTCTATATTATCTGCGATTTCTTGACCTTTCTTGGTGAGTTTGATGAGTTTCATTCTACCTTTCTTCTCAAAAATGACCAATCCGAGCTTTTCTAGAGTCTGAAGAATCTTTACTGCGTGACTGTATGTACAGTCAACTTCTTTTGCCAAAACTGAGCCATATCTAGCCTTAGTTAGCTTCTTGAGTGCAACAAGCATTAAGGCCGGCTTACGTCGGAAGAATACGTCAAAATTGTCTTTCATCTGTTCGGACATATGCGTTTTAACCTATATATCCCATCCCTATATCGCTTTTAAACCTTTCTCATAAAATGTTATCTAAAACAGTAGTCAATCTAGTTGTCTTACACGATAGAGGAGTAACTGGATTTTTTGCCGTAAGCCTTATAATTCTGCTTTTGTATTGTGTGTGATGAAATCTTCGGGGAAGTTGCGAGTATTGGCAGCATCTGATTTACATGGTGATAGTAAGGCTGCGCGCAAACTAGCTGAACGGGCTGAGAAGGAGAAGGTTGATCTGGTTGTGTTGTGTGGAGATATTACCGGTCTTGTTGAAACGCCGGGGATTATCAAACCGTTTAAAGATAAACATCAGAAGGTCTTGATTTTGCCTGGTAATTGGGATTCGTTTGCTACAACTGATTTTCTTGCTAAGTTCTATGGTATTAAGAATATCCACGGATATTCTGCTTTGTATGATAAGGTTGGATTCTTTGGAGCTGGCGGGGCGGATATAGGACCATTCACTATGGTCAGCGATCGCGAATTGTTTAAGACGCTGGAGCAGGCACATGCCGGACTTAAGGGCATTGAGAAGAAAGTGATGGTGACTCACATGCATCCACAGGGAAGCAAGTCTGAGTTTTCTGGTGTTAGTGGAAGTAAGGCGATACGGAGGGCTATCAAGACGTTCAAACCAGATGTTCTTTTACATGGCCATATTCATGAGGCTGCAGGTTCTGACGAATTGATTGAAGGAACGCGCGTGATTAATGTTGGTAAGGAAGGGAAGATTCTCGAACTCTAGTTAGCTATTGATATTCCCCATTTCTTATCTCCATCTAAGCCGTACCAGTTGCTAAGAAATTCTTTGAAGGACATTGTGTGGTTTGGACCTTCACTTGGGTCTAGAAGTACAATTCTCTTGTTTTTTATGTGTTTTACAATTGCGAAGTGACCTACTTGATCTTTAGTGTGATAGTAGTTTATTATTACGATCTCTTTTCTTTTGAGAGATTTTATCAGAGCTTCTTGTCCCTTGAATGTTTTATAAGAAAGTTTGAATTGTTTGAAGAGAATTGCTAGGTTCTTGTTTTTTGTTCCGTTTGTACGTGTTGTTTTGATTTTTCGTGCGATGATTGATTGTGCGAGCTTTATGTTATGTGCAGCGAGCGTCATTTGTATTACGGCCGGCCCACACCACCACTCTTTCTTTTGTCTGTAGTATGGAATCATGAGAATAACTTTGCTTGAGTTGATTCTTTTAGAATATCTTCAAAGGTGCGATGGAAGAAGAACAATAGGGTATTGGCTATGGGCGCTATCTGTTTGTTGATGTAGTGCTCGTAATCTATTTTGTGCCTGAGTTTTTGCAAAGGTTCTGGTCCATCTTCAGTTATAAGATATTCTATTGTGTTGCCTTCGTGCTTGTCGAGTTTTCGGGCTGCCTTTACGTGTGGAGGTGTTGTCTTGACGTATTCATCTAAGGATTTTCTTATTGACTTTCTGTATACGAGCTTGTTGTCCATCTTACCCGCTTTGAGATCTTTAACGAAATCTTTGATGTACTTGACGAATTCTTT
>CAZMGC010000028.1:0-12356 GCA_964565795.1 uncultured Gammaproteobacteria bacterium | reverse complement strand
TTTCGCGAAAAACATAATCAGTTACTCCCTCCATAGGAGCTAAAATAGTAAAAGGACGTGGTAAATCTTTCCAAAAATTATTCATGAGGCTAATTATACCTAAAAACTTGACAAACACCTAAAAAAGGGTTTACTCTAATTATGTCTATATTTCATGAGTATAGGCTTGCCGATAAGATACTAGTGCTTGGAGGGACAAGAAACCGGAGTATTTTGCTTCAAAAGAGCATAATAGCCAAAAGTGAAGATGCCTACTCACAAAGCGGGTCTTTTTACTTTTTAAGCCCCTTTTTGCCGAGAAGATCTTCTTGAATATTTTCTTAAAATTCCCAACTTAACTAGAGCTGCTGTTTCATACTGCTGTACCGCTTGACGGGTTATTCCACCCATTACCTCTCCCACTTGTTCAAGGGTTAAAGCAAGGCCTCCGTCTGTTCTAAATCTGAGTTCAATTACTTGCCTTTGTCGAGGACTTAATGCATCAAAAGCAGGATTATCTCGTAGGGTTTGAGCGTATTGAGACTCTTCCTCTCTTTTTAATCTCATTTGTTCATTAATTTGATCCACTCTCTGCATTCTTCTAACTTCATCAGCTTTTCTTTTTGCAACCCTACCTCTTCTCCCCATTTCAAGAACCAAATCTTTATATTTAGAATCAGCTCGATATTTGTCTTGTAATATTTTAGAGCGTTTAGCAATAATTTCTGGAGTTTCTCTTTTAGCCATTGCAGCAGCCTTTTTTACTGGATCAGCATACATTCTCCTAACTCCGTCCGCTCTTCGCATAACATAAGATTGATCAAACGCGCTCCTCATCTCTGTTCCTCGTTCTCGCAATAACCTTCCAGTATATGATTTGGAAAGACCAACTGCCTTTGCAACACTTGATGTTGACATACCTAGATCTTCATAAAGAACTTTTATGTCTGCATTTCTAAAATTTACGATTGGCGTAATTTCTGAGGCTATTTCTACGCGAGACCTTACATCAGAATATCTAACTGCTTTTACTGGTAATTCTGCTTTTACAGGAAGTGGGTAAGCTTTTCTTTCCATCGCGGAATTATACCAAAAAATAATAGTATTTCTCAACTATAGGACGTATTGACTGGTGGAACATATACTTGTATAAATAATGTGTGAGTAAACAATGAGAGGTACTCACGAAGAGGTCTATTTTTTATACTCCAATTTACACTATCCAATGAATAACCTATAGCATTGAAAGCAATACACTATAAGGTGTATAATCATGCCTATGGAACGTCCAACTAGCATAATTGACTCACGATTTATTAATGTTTTACCTCATGATTCATTAGGAAATATGATGCGTCAAAGCCATCGAATCCGCAAAGAAGCTCTTGAACCTATTAGAAGCAGAGATCACATGGCTCGTCCCTATCCTGCTTCAGATTTTGATATCCTTGCAGTAAATGTCCCTTCTACATATCAACAAGGACTAATCCCAGACGGTGAGGAACCACCTTGGGGAATGCTTAGGGTAGTAGCAACAGCAAGGGAAATTTATGGGTTAAACGCGGGAATTTTAGATGCGCATCGGTTAAGGCTTCAACCAAATGAAATTGGTGAACAGATTCATAAAACAAGATCAAGAATGGTTGGATTAAATCCTACATCAGTAAATGTTCCAGAAGCTCAAGCCATAGCAGAAGTATGTGACAGACTAGGAGTACCTTATATTCTCGGGGGAATTCATGCAACCCTAGATCCATCAATTGCAAGAGCGGATTTTCCAAATGCTTCAGCAATTGTTAGAGGGAATGGAGAGTATGTAATAGGACCGTTAGTAAAAGGTTTACTGAAAGGAAGGGAAGCATCTCTTTCAGGCATTAATTATCCATCATCAGGAGACGTAAACATTGATTATGCAGTAAAAATGAATCCAGGTGCAATTCCCATGGTTAACCAGGATGAATTAGTGGAAGAACCTGTTTATGAACACACAGTAACTAAAGATGGCAAACAAACAACTATTAAAGAGGCGACATTATTTGTAACCGATGGATGCCCATTTGAATGCAGCTTTTGTTCATCCCCTGTAATGGTTAATAGGGAAGGAAAAGGAAGCATCCCTTATGCAAGACCGGAAATGATAAGAATTGTCGACGAAATCGAACATGCAGTTGACGGATTGGGAGCTGATGCGATCCACTTTTTAGATGATATGGCATTTGTTACTCAGAATCACATAGCCGAACTTAATAGTGAGCTTCAAAGAAGAGAGTTACTTGGTAAATTTATTTGGAGAGGGCTAACTCGGGCACCTGTTATCGATAGATTTTCTGATGAAACAATGAGATTAATGAGAGAATCAGGCGCCTGGAAAATAGCTCTCGGTGTTGAAAGTGGAGATGAGGATATGTTAAAACAAATAAAGAAAAAGGTTACCGTTCCAGAAGTTATAAGTGCAGTTAGAAAGTTAGCGAGAAATGGAATTCAGGCTAAAGGATTCTTCATTATGGGATTTCCAGGAGAAACAGAAGAGCAGATGTTAGCAACTCAGGCGCTTGCATGGCAGCTAAGAGATGAGGGCATGACTGAAGCAGCAGTATTTCAGTTTAAACCATATCCAGGAACAAAGGACTATCAAATCGTAAAGGACACAATGCCGGAAGTCATTCCACAATTAAACTATTTAAGAAGAAGCGAGACAGGTTTATCTGGAAAAGCTCAATTCAGAGTAGAACAACACGACACATGGTTACCACCTGATTTAAGAATTGCCCAGGTACCAAGCAGGAGAGTACAAGAACTAGTTACCGAAACTATTGAAAATTTTTATGGAACTACTGTATTTGAAGGAAAGGATTCAACTTGTTTATGATAAAAAAAGTTTTTATATCAGCTAGCTTTAACAATACGAAGAATATAGCAAAAGAGATTAATGTAATTAAAAACACACTGATAGACCTGAAAATTGATTTCATTTTATTTATAGAAAGCTATAAGTTCAGCAAAGATCAAGAAAAGGAAATGATGAAGAATGCATTTTTAGAAATTGACAAATGCGATCTTCTAATTGCAGAGGTGAGCGATAAATCTATAGGGGTAGGTATCGAAATTGGTTATGCTAAAGCAAAAAAAATACCTGTCTTCTATTTACGAAAAAAGGACGCTGAACATTCAACCACAGCATCAGGTAGCGCAATTTATTCTATTATTTATTCTTCGCAAACTGAATTGAGAAGGAAATTAAAATCCTACATCAAGAAAGTTAACAAGAAATAAAATAACCACAAACCTTCAGATACAATAAAATTATCCCTAGCTTTATTATATTGACTTACTATATCCAAGCTTATATAAATATATTGTGGGAGAACAAGGAGAAGTACCAGAACAAATATTTGATGCAGAACTAGCTCTTCGAAATGCACAAAGACTTTTAGCATCAGCAGCTAAGAATCCAGATCAGCCTCTAACTATTAGATCAAATGCCCAGGGCGCAGTTCCTTTTGAGGATACAGTTGAGCTTATCCAAAGATTAGACCAACTTCCTCTGACTGAAGCCCAAAAAGGAGACGTAGTTTGGTGGCTTACCCAGTCCGGAACTCATGGATATTTCGCAGTAGAAAAGCCATACACAAATGACGGTACAGGAACCGTTGGCATGAAACCGGGAAAAGGAAGATTTCTAATAACTAGACGCGAAGGAGAACCGCTTGGAGACCAAAAAGGTGAAGGATTTATTCAGGGAACAAGCCTGGGTGGCGCACTTAAATTACATACTATCACTAAAGGACTTAGCGTCGAATATACTCTTACTGATGGGGAAGTTCCGCGTCCTTTTAGAAGCACACCCGTAGTAGAGATGGGTCTAATTAAAGCTCCCACACAAACTACTCCACAACCCTAGCCTCTCAAGACTTACAGTCTATAGGCCAAACCTTGCTTGATTAATAATTAATTCTTCTGTCTTAGAAATGCGGGGATATCCCATACCTCTTCATCATTCTCTGGGACAGGAGCTTGGGGATTTGATGGCGGGTTTTGATTATTCTGATCCTGCTGATTTTGTTCTGGTTGCTGTTGTTGGATTATAGTATTTGATTGAGGCGTAACATTATAACTCTCTCTAATAGGTGGTGCTACAAATTCCCTAAGAGTCTGGCGTGCACTATCAAATCCTGTTGCAATAACTGTAATTTTCATCTGATCTCTCATGGTCTCATCAATTGTCGCACCGAAAATAATATTTGCGTCTGAATCCGCTGCTTGAGCGATGATCTTTGCAGCCTCGTCCACTTCATTCATGGTTAGGTCTGGCCCTCCAATTACGTTAAAGAGAACTCCTCGTGCGCCTTCCATAGTAATTTCAAGAAGCGGGGAAGCGATTGCAGAGCGCGCTGCAGCCTGAGCTCTATTTTCTCCAACACCAGTTCCAATACCCATAAGACTTGATCCTGCGTTTTGCATGATGGTACGAACATCCGCAAAGTCCACATTAATAAGTCCAGGCATAGTAATAAGATCTGAAATTCCCTGAACTCCTTGAGTAAGAACTGAATCAGCCACTTTAAAAGCTTCAAGAAGAGATAATTTCTTGTCAACTACGTCAAGAATTCTCTGGTTTGGAATTACAATAAGAGTATCTACCTTATCTTTTAGAAGTTCAATTCCCTCCTCAGCTGCAACCATTCTTCGAGTTCCTTCAAATGTGAATGGTTTTGTTACAACTGCTACAGTTAGCGCTCCCACTTCTTTAGCGGCCCTGGCTATAACAGGAGTTGCACCAGTTCCTGTTCCTCCACCCATTCCAGCAGTAAGAAAAACCATGTCAGTTCCCTCTAAAATATCTTTTAATTTCTCATATGACTCCTCAGCTGCTGTTGCTCCAACTTCTGGATTTCCTCCTGAACCTAAACCTTTTGTGAAATCCTCTCCGATCTGGACTTTTGTGGCTGCTTGATTCAGTAACAAACTCTGAGCATCTGTATTAACTGCGATAAAATCAACACCCTGAATCGAAGATTGGGAAATCATGGAGTTAAGTGCATTACTTCCTCCTCCACCTATACCCATAACGCGGATTTTAGCGAAATTTGTTGTTTGAGGCTTGATGAGCATAGTCCCGAAATCGTAACAGATGACTTATATTTTTGCAATAGGTCTAAACGTTATCATGACAATATCAATTACAAAATTAAGGTATGAAGGACTTTATGAGATCAATTACTTTCTTTGGTGCTTTTCCCATTCTAATTTGGGGTATACCCGGAATCTGCATTTTAAATCCAGATGATGACTCAACACCAGTCATAGCTCCATAAATAGACAATCCAACCACTGCAGAATATGGAGAATCCTGGATTTCGTCAATTATTCCCTTAATATTCATTGGCTCTCCAATGCGAACTGGCATTGCTAGCATTCTTTTTGCGCAATCAATTGCTCCAACTGTCCTAGCGCCACCACCCGTAATAACCAAACCCGATGGAGTTTGACCGCCAAACCCAGACTTTTTAATTTCAAGTCCTACCATGGTGAATATCTCATTCAGACGAGGCCTAATGATTCCATCAATTAATGTCTTCTGAGAAACCTTATTTAACTGCTCAGGAAGACCTAATGAAGCTAAATCTACCTCATCTGCTGCTTTTTTCTCTTTGGCTTCCCCTTCAGCCTCATCAAATCTCAAAACTTTTTTAATCGGTTTTGAAAGAAAAAGCTTAACCTTTTCAGCTGATTCTAAAGAAATTCGAAGACCTATTGCTAAATCATTTGTGATATGTCTTGCTCCAATCGGTAGAACTGATGAGAAAGCTTGTGATCCATCAATATAAATAGAAATATCTGTAGTACCTGCTCCGATATCCACTAAAACTACACCCAATTCTTTTTCTGTATCAGATAAAACTGACAAACCAGACGCATAACCTGAAAAGACTAACGCATCTACATCCACTCCAACTTGCGAAAATGCTTTTTCCAAATTTCTCACAGTTGGACTTCCAGCTGTAATAATATGAGTTTCTACTTCAAGTCGAGTTCCGCTCATACCAACTGGATCCTTAATTCCTTCTTGTCCGTCCACAGTATAACTACGAGGCAAAACATGGATTATTTCCCGGGTAGAAGGAAGTGATATAGCTTTTGCAGCATCTATTACTCTGGCCACATCCGTAGAGCTTATTTCCCCTTCGGGCTGTGCAACAGCTACTACACCTCGAGAATTTTGGGATTCTATGTTACTACCGCCAACCGATGCGACAACTCGACTCACAGAAACTCCGGCCATTCGCTCAGCTGCTTCAATTGAAGAATTTATAGCAAGTACTGCTTCCTCTATATTAACAATTTGACCTTTTTTAATCCCCGCTGAAGTAACTTCCGATACACCCATTACATTTACAAATTCGTCAACACGAGTAATTATGGTTATAATTTTTGAGGTTCCAATGTCTACTCCAACAACAATTTTTCCTTCAGTCATGATTTAAAATGAAATGATTGGTTTTTGATAACTAAAATCAAGACGTTTAAACGCCTTACCCTCTATTTTAAGCTGAGAAAGGATGAGTTGTAAAGAGGTTATCTGTTCTTCAATATCTTTTTTTGGATCAATTATCGCCTCAGCATTATCTTCAAATTTAATTTTATACTTCAGGTCTTTCGTAGTCTCTAGATCTTTATACTCAATTTTCCTTTTCCGTAAAGTTTCGGAAATCGTTTTTCCTGTAGATGTTTGGTCTTTTGACAATGGATTAACTATCGGAGGATCTTTTTCCAAAAAAGCCAGATAAAAAAGCATTAGAACTATAATAAGAAGACCAAGGAAAATTAAAATTATTCCAAGTCTTTTACGGGAAATTTCTTTCTTTTGTTTTTTAGTTAGAGGCTTCGGTAGCATATATAACTTCTACTATTTTTTCTACTGCATTTTTAGGAAAATGAGATTTATGATGTTTTATTTTATAACTTCCAATGTTTTCTATCATTTCACTCACTTCTCTTAAGAATATTTCTGGAGTTAATGATTTCTGATTTCCAACTTCTCCGAGTCCAAGTTTTTTTAAAAATTCTGCATTTTTTAATTGTTCATCTTTTTGTGAAATAGGAAGTGGAATTAAATAAGATGGTTTTTCTAAAATTATTAGCTCTGAGATCGTATTAACTCCTGCACGAGAAATTACAAGATCTGCTCTTTTCATTATCGCTCCCACTTCAAAAGGAGAAAAAAACTTAGAGATGATATAGCGGTCTTTACCATTATTTAGTCCTTCTTTAAGAATTGATAACTTATCATAATCCTTAAATTCATGAGAATCCCCTGTTTGATGTACTAAAATATATTTATCTAACAGCTTAGCTAAATTTTCTGAAATCAAGTGATTTATAAAATGTGACCCCTGGCTTCCACCCGTTATATAGATAACTGGATCTTTAGAATCTATGGGGAATTTTTTCTTAGGATGATTAATTGCATCCCTAATAGGATTACCAGTTAAAATAACTTTTTCTTTAGGAAAATATTTTAAAGAAGAATCAAATGAAATACAGATTTTATCTGCAAACTTTGCGACAAATCTATTTGCAGCTCCTGCTTCGAGAGTCTGTTCATGAATAACAATTGGAATTCTTAAAACTTTTGCTGCCAGAATTACTGGCACACTAACATACCCTCCAAACCCTACGACTACATTAGGTTTATATTTTTTTAAAACTAACATTGAGCGTAAAAAACCGGCGGGGGTTTTTGCAAGAGATGGGAAAGTATATCTTGTTATTGATCTTTGTAGTCTACCTGTTTTAATTTCTGCAAAAGGAATATTTTTTTCAGTTATAGTTGTGTATTCCAAGGAAACAGCTTTATCTCCCTCTAAAGCATGCTTTCTTCCAATATAAAGAATCTCAGCTTTTCCTTCTAATGCTTCTATTAAAGAAAGAGCAGGAGTTAAATGTCCTCCAATTATTACAATCTTCATAATTTTAATTTCGATAATTTAAACCCAATTCCTTCTTTGACCGCTATAGATAAAGTACTTTGACGAGAAATATTTAAAAGTATTCCAATCGCTATTAAATTCACTGTTAATGCAGAACCCCCATAAGAAATAAATGGAAGCGGAACTCCAGTGAGAGGTAAAAGAGCTGTTTGCGCCCCTAAATTAACAGCAGCTTGAAGAGCCAAATACGAAGTCAATCCTCCAGCTAAAAGTTTTCCAAAGGTGTCCTTTGCTCTAACTGAAATATAGAATCCTCTATAAATCACAAATAAAAATACTAATATAAAAATTGTAACTCCCACAAATCCGATTTCTTCTGCAATTATCGCAAAAATTGAGTCAGTTGTCGCCTCTGGAAGATAAGCATATTTTTGAAGAGAATTACCAATTCCAACACCAAAAAGCCCACCGGATCCCAATGCTATTAAAATTTGCCTGAGGTGATAAGAAGAGGTAGCGATGTCCTGATGCGGATTTAAAAAAGTAGCAAGTCTTGCGGCTCTATATGGTTCAAGTAAAATTAGTGCGAGTCCTCCAATACCAACCAATGGAGCCAGACCTAAAATATGAAGTACGCTTCCCCCTGATAAAAAATATAGAATTACAGATAGACCTAATATAACAACTGCAGTTCCCATATCCGGCTGGAGCATAACTAGCATTATTACAAATCCAATTAACATGAGGAAAGCTAAAAATCTACCTTTTTCTTTTGTGGAAAACCATGCAGACAAATAAATAACGAGTGAAAGCTTGACAACTTCAGCTGGCTGAAGCACAAAAAAACCCAAATTAATCCAGCGCTTTGCTCCCAGCGCTGATATTCCAAGTCCCGGAACAAACACTAACATTAAAAGTCCAATAGCTGTTAAAAGAATCGGAAGCGCAAGGTTATAATATTTATGATAGTCAAAAAAAGAAACTACAGTTAATGCAGTGAATCCTATTACAACCCACATCATTTGATCCTTTATGTAGCGATATTTATCTCCGAAGTCTCTAAATGCAACATAACTCGAGGCATCATAAATCATAAAGAGTCCAAAAGCTGTGAGAACGATTACAGATAAAAGCAAAGCAAAATCAGATTTTCTTATGGTGATTTTTTTTACTTTTAGCATAAGTATTTATATAGTATACGTAAAAATAAGGACTGGAGAAAGAGGGCGTGTTACTTAGATAAAACCGCAATGAATAGACCTAGAACTGCAAAGAAAAATCCTAAAAGCCAAGCTCGCATTACAATCTTTGGCTCTTCCCATCCTCTTTTAAGAAGCAGTAAGTGAAATGGCGCAACTGGAAAAATCTTTCTACCTAAATATTTTTTTCCCAATATTTGAATTAATGATGATCCAATTTCGATTATAAAAACTCCTCCAATTACAGCCAAAGCCAGAATCTTATTATTTAAAAGCCCGATAACTGCAAGCGCAGCTCCTAAGGACATCGATCCCACGTCTCCTAACCAGATCCTTGCTTTGAAAATATTGAAATATAAAAATGCCGAAACACTTCCAATTAGAATCGCTATAAAAATCGCGAGAGTTGAGTCAAGCGCTGTTGAAGAAATTGCTAAAAATGCACCAAGACAAATTAGAAGAAGACCTGAAGCAAGCCCATCAAGTCCATCTGCAATATTAAATGCATTTACGAAAGAAACTATCGCAAACATTGAGAGGAAAATATAAATAATTCCCAAATTTAAAGTTCCAAGTCCTGTTACGAAGATTGATTGATATCCAAGCGGAAAATAAAGAATTAATGATATTAAAAACGCAAGACCCCACTGTATTAAAAATTTATGTCTAAATCTAAGTCCAAAAAACGCGTGCCTGGTGGGATTGTTTGCAAGTTTTTTTAAATCATCATAAAGCCCAAGAAGTCCAAAGCTTATAAATGAAAAAAGAAGTGCTACCACTTCCCAAAGTTTTATATCTACATTAAAAATTCCATAACTCCAAAGAGACAGAACTGTAACTACCCCGATAATTAAAGCACCCCCTCCGAAGGGGGTTCCAACTTTCCATTTATTTGATTTATCAAAAAAAGGTGTAGGTTTATTAAATATATCTACTGTCCTTTGATTTTGACGTCTTAACTTAACCTTATAAAGAAAATCTATGAATGGAATTATAAGAATTCCAGTCGCGACGAGGGACAAAAGCATGAGTCCCAAGAGTTTTGCTAGATCCATAGGATATAATTATATCTTTTGATACACTTTTATTCAAATTTTTGCGGTTATGAACTTACTTTTTGATAAAGTTTTTCAGCTTCAGCAAGCTCTGTAGGAGTATTTACACCACGCCATGCTATAAACCCGCCCTTTACTGCCTCGATTTTTTCGCTATTTTCAATTGCAATTTCAATTAGACTCACTAAGTAATATTCTCCTGTTAAGGGATTTTTTTCTACTCGAGAAATATACTTTTTAAGAAACTCAACATTAAAAACATAGCATGCCGGATTAATCTCATTTATTTTTTTCTCCTCTTCAGTAGCGTTTTTTTCCTCAACTATTTTTTTTATTTCTCCATTCTCATCTCTGACTACTCTACCAAGCCCAGTAGGATTGTCTAGCTCAACAGTCAAGAAGGTCAGGGCATTGTTACTCGCTAAATGACTATCAATCATTTCACGAAGCGCTTCTTCTTTATAAAATGCAGAATCATCACCCTGAATTACCAAAATATTTTCAACTTCAATTGGCACCTTAGGAAGCGCAGTCTCTACAGCATGTGCGGTTCCTAATCTTTCAAGTTGCTCAGCATAAATAACATCCTTATTTACAACTGACATTACAGATTCTTTTGCAAAACCTACTACAATAACAACAGGATCTACATTTAAGCGTTCGAGAAGATCCAGGGAATGCACTATCATTGGTTTTCCAGCAAGAGGAAGTGCCACTTTATTCGTAGTAGTTGAGTTCATTCGGGTTCCTTTACCCGCAGCTAAAATAACTCCTCCAATTTTACTCATTTTCTCTAACAACTGATGCTCCAAGCGCATTTAATCTATCCTCAAATTTTTCATATCCTCGATCAAGATGATGCACTTCGTTAATTACACTTTCCCCTTGTGCAGCTAGAGCAGCTAGTACTAACGTAGCCCCTGCTCTTAAATCTGTAATCGAGACTACACCGTTATGCAAATCCACAGGACCTTTTATTTTTGCAGCATGTTTATTTTCTTTTTTGTCGTCCTCTATATTAAAATTATAAAACTCATTAGGATTCTCAACTTCTGGATTAAACAATTCTATACTTGCACCCATCTTTTCAAGTTCTCTTACATAACTAAACCTACTTTCATAAACCCTCTCATGAATTATAGACTCTCCATTGGCTTGAGTCATAAGAACAGCCCAAGGAGCTTGCCAGTCTGTCATAAAACCCGGATAGACCCAAGTTTCTACATCAGTTGCTCTAATCGCTCCCTTATAAAAAAATCTAATTCCGTTGCTTTTTATCTCTACTCCCCCACCAATCTCTTCAAGTTTTTTTACAAATTCAAAAATATCAGCTTCTTTTATGTTCTCTATAAAAATGTCTCCCTTTGTAATAATTGCAGCAATTGCTAGCGTTACTGCTTCATTTCTATCAGGCCCAATTGTAAAAGTTGCTCCATGCAATTTTTCTACTCCTGTTATTTCTATAGTTCTTTTATCTTTTTTAACAATTTTTGCGCCCATTTTTATCAGGAAAGAAATTAGCTCATCTATTTCAGGTTCTTCTGCTGTATTTCTTAAAATTGTAGTGCCTTTTGCAAGAACAGCCGCCATAATTAATGTTTCAGTTCCCGTATGAGTACTTTTTTTAAATGTGTAATCAGCACCGGTAAGCCCATTTGGAGCTTTCATATAGAAGTACCCATCAGAACTTTTATATTCAATCTCAACTCCCATCGCCTCAAGCCCCTCTATTGTTCTATCGATTGGCCTGGCTCCAATTCTGCATCCCCCTGGATTTGGGATAATAGCTTCATTCATTCTCGCAAGAAGAGGAGACATAAAAAGAGCAGATGTTCTAATTTCTGCACCACTCTCTAAATCAATTTTTGTTTTTGAAAAATTAACTAAATTTACAGTAAGCTTATGATCTTCTTTTTTTACACTTCCTCCAAACTCTTCAATGATGTCCACCATCGTAAATAAATCTGAAATTAGAGGAATATTTTCAATAACAATTTCTTCACTGGTAAGACACGCTGCAACCAACGCTTTTAATGCCACGTTCTTTGCGCCACTCACTTGAGTCGTACCTGTTAATTTTTTCCCACCAGTAATTATAAATTTATCATCCATTTAAAATTTCCTTTCCAATATTATATACATCTCCGGCTCCCATTGTAATTATAATAGTATTCTTATCAAATTTTTGGGAA
>CAZMGC010000027.1:0-12404 GCA_964565795.1 uncultured Gammaproteobacteria bacterium | reverse complement strand
ATTCTTCGCCTTTTTCGTACCCGTTTTTAAAATCTTTATAACTCATTGGTCTTTTTCCTTCAACGTGAACATAATTCATAGGATGAAGTTTTATAATAACTTCTTTATTTGTTAATATAAATTTAGTCCAAACTCCAGGCCAGGGGCTCAGTGCATTTATCATTCGCGTGAGTTTTCTTTTTTCTGGAGGATTATCTATGTCTACAAATCCATCTTCTTTTTTAAGAATATTAGTGTAAGTCGCTCTATCATCATTCTGAACTTCCAGATTTAGTTTTCCGTCAACAAATTCTGTAATTAAATCAGGAAGAATTTCTCCGGCTCTTTTGAATAAAGTCTCCAAAAGTTTTTCCGTAAAATCATCAGGTTTTATATCATATTCTTCCTGGTAGATTATCGGACCATGATCCAATTCTTCATCAATTTTTATAATAGAAATTCCGGTTACGGTGTCGCCATTTAGAAGAGCGGTTTGGACTGGGGTAGAGCCTCGATATAGCGGTAGGAGAGAGGGGTGAACATTTATTATTCCATGAGGAAAGATATCCATAAGCGCTTGTGGGATTATAAGTCCAAAATCTGCAACTATGCCTAAGTCCGGCTCCAAGTCTTTAATAGCAGTTAAAAGTTTATTGTCAATTTTTAATACTTGAGCATAAGGATAGCCCTCAGATTTTGCAAAATTAACAGTTCCCTTATCAGTCGTAACTACAAGTTCTAAATCGAAATTGTCATTTAATTCCTGGAGCATGCTATGGATGTGACGAGAGCCAAAAAACACTATTTTCATAGACATTATTCTAGCATCAAAATATTTTCTTCGCTATTATTGAACTATAAGCCTATAACTGTTAAAATACTCGCCTTATGTCAACAGAAAGAAGAGATCCCGGTAGGACGGATGCGAGAAAAAGTGCAGACAGAAAAATATTTAGAGAAATTGATGCAAAAGTAGCAGTTGCAACTGATATGTGGCGAACTGCGATGATGCTCCCAATCCCTTTAGCTTCTGATTCAAATGAGCTAATTGATGCTGAAACGCGCGCATTAAACGGGGTTTTCGTTCGTTCAAAACAAAGGATGCCAGATTCTTTTGCTGCTTATGAAAGATTTTTAGTTTTGGATGACCATCTAAAAAATTCTTCAGAAACTTTGGAAAGAGCAAATGCGATTAGAGAAGAAATGGATGTTTTAAAAGACGCACGTGATTTTGAGCTTGCAGGACTAATTACTCTTGGAGTTCCAAGATTAATTATGAGAAGGATGGTTTTAAGAGATCTACAAGTTCAGTTTGGTGAGCCAGATCCTGAGACAGGAATGTTTGAGAATCCTCAGGTATTAAGTAAAATTCCCGGTGTAGGATTTAGAGGAGACCAAATAACTAGAGCAATTATGGGGGCATACTCCGTGAGTATCTTTGTGACTAAAGAAGCATACCAGAGTCAAATTGATAAAGGTACTCCAGGTACAAATGGGACACATTTAGGCTCACCTGCAGATCATGTAAATATTATAAAAGACTATATGAATGAATTATTGCTGGAAGGTGCAATTAATCCTAAAGATATAAGAGGGAATTTATATAAGACGTTATTGCATGAAGAATTCCATGGATTTGCTGATGCGTTTACTTCTAGGGATGTTGATTATTTCACTCAACTAAAAAAAGCTCTAACAAACCAGACAATTCTTATATCGGATGCAATTAACCAAGGGGATTTTCAAACAGTTCAAGCTTTAACTGAGAGAATAAGAAGGCTTCTAAGAAAAGTCCCGGACTCTTCAACTGAAGAGCTCCTTGCGGAAATGGCTTCGGCTATGAATAGAGATGGTATGCCTGTGTCAACATTTGCCGCACATAACCCAAAGAAAGGCGAATTATTAGACTTTATGGATTCCCAAGAGGCTTTATCAGGGATAAATGTGAGACGAAGTGCAGGAAATTTAATAGATTTGGAATTATTTAGAGAAAGAATGAAAATTATTTATGCTTTTTTAGAAAGAGAGGAAGATCCCAAAACAAGAGAAAGAAGAAGGGAAGAGATTGATGCTCTCTTTGCAGTTATTCCTCCTTCAAAGATTGTGCATATTTGGAAAACAGTTGCTAGATGGAAATGGGAGAGAGAAAACACTACACGCTAATCTCTTCGAATTCGTCTTCACCCTTTTCATTTTTACTTGATTTATAAAGATTTCCTTTTTGCTCTAAAACTCTTTTTGGGAAAAGAATTCCGTTTAGGTGGTCCACTTCATGTTGAACAATTGTCGCCATAAATCCTGTGAATTTTTTTGTTTTCTTTCGTCCTAAATGATCATAGTATGAGAGAGTAATTGAGGGCGCTCTTTTAACTACACCCCAAATACTTGGAAGCGAAAGACAACCTTCAAGTTTTTTTCCTCTTTTCTCATCCTCTGGTTTATCTTCAGGAAGGGGAGTAGATTTAATAATTTTTGGATTTATAAAAACAGAAATATCTGCACCGTCCGTTGGTTTGGTAATAAAAATGGATAGACCACGTCCTATTTGTGGTGCTGCAAGTCCTACGCCTTTTGGATCTGAAGCAGAAAGAAGTGCATCTTCCATTTCTTTTAAAATCGCAGGCAAAAATTTGTCATTCTTCTCGAAGACATATTCTGAGGCTACTTTACTTAAAACTGGGTGTGGAGCTGAAACTATTTGTGCCATATTTCAAAAACTGGTTCTGGAAATTATAGCATAATTGCGGCTAAATTTATTTCGACCATTCGTCGTAGTAAGCTTTAGCTTGTGGATCATTTGGGTTTATATTTTTTAGAATATAATCCATCTCCGCAATTGCCTTTTGTCTATAGTTTTCATCTTTTACCGCTCCGTTTTGGTCCACTCCTAAATCGTGATAAAAAAGTCCAAGTGCGAAATGAGCTTCTGAGTATTGAGGTCTATATTTTACTGTTTGTTCTAGAATTTCTGAAGCTTTTTTAGAATCACCATTTTGTCCATATAAAACTCCCAAGTTATAGAGAATGCTTGCATCCGTTGGTGCCAGTAAAGCAGCTTGTTGGATTGCAGCTAGTGCTTGAGGATAAAAATTAGGATCTAATCTAGCAAGTGTATATAGAACTCTTACTCTAGTTTTCCAATACACAACATTATTTGGGTGTTCTTTTACAAGTTTTTCAGAAGTTGCAAGAGACTCTGTAGCAAGTTGTTGAATAACTTGAGCGGACTCACTTCCTGTTTGGGTGGCCAAAGATGTGGCAAGATTTGCATCATTAATAGCTATTTCATTTAAGAAAACTGGTTCTTTTCTAAGTTTTACAGCAGATTGAAGAAGTGGGTAAGCTGTTTGAAATTCTCCTGCTTGATTATAGTTAAATCCTAAAGCGTATCTCGTATCTGCTACCCAAAATCTAATAAGCATAAAAATTAGAAATATTGCTAGCGCGCCAAGTCCTAAAATTCCACCCCGCTGTGAATATGAAACATAAGGAATTTTCGGAAGAGGTGGTTCTTTAACAAATGGCACTAAATTAAGGATAAATAATAAAAATGCTGGAATTAAGAATAAATAAATATTTGTAATCACAACTGAAAAACCAAAGAAATTTACGATAATCATTGAAATAATTGAAGCAACTAAAGCTAAAACAATAGGATCTTTGTGATCCCATTTTTCAGAACTAGTGAAATTACCTACGTAAGGAATTGTTTTTATTTTTTTATTAAATAAAGAAAGTGCAGCTGAAGCAAAAAAGAAACCTATAAACGATAAATATGAAATAAGTCCAAATGCTCCAGTTGTGACTAAATAATTTATGTATTCGTTATGCGCCTTGTTGTATAAAAAGTTCCACTCTGAAACTCTGTTGTGTTCTTCTGGCCTATGTTTGTAATATGCAAATGCATAAGTCTCAACTCCAGTTCCAAAAATTGGATTTGCTTTCCATGCGGCGATTCCACCTTTCCACACAATTGATCTAATTTCAGCAGATGAAGAGCCACCCAAAGGAATTGCTGGATTTGGAGTTTCTTCAACCGGAGTAGATGGTGTTTCCGGACCTTGTTTAACTGGAACATTAGTATCCACTGCTGGGCCCTCTTTTTTAAATTGATTAAATATAACATCATATGTAACTTTAGTTCCATTTGGGAGATCAATTCCTGCGAAAGGAGTAACCACTATTAAAGCGATAATAAAAACTGGAATAAATTTATTTTTAAGAAAACCTAAGTCGCGCCTGTTGAAAAAAATATAAAAAACTGCAAAGAAAAGAAGTGAAGCAAAAAATCCGATTATTCCTGCGCGGGATCCTGAATAAAGCAGCGCTATATAAAATAGTATAAAAAGTCCACAGTATCCAAAGAATTTTAGATTTATTTTTTCTTTAGTTTTTCTAAGTTCTTTTAATGCGAAAGCGCCTGAGATTGGGAGCAAAATTCCCAGATATGCAGCAAGCCATGCAGGCTGACCCAGCATTCCGAATATTCTTACAGTAGGCTGGAAATCTGCTGTCCAACATGTGGTGTCTAGTGTCCCTCTAAATGCATAACACGTCGGGTCATATCCGAAGTGAGAGGGAATTGCCCATAAAACTACAATAAGTCCTGAAACGAGACTTACTAAAAGTGAGTTGTTAATTACTTTCTTTACATCTGGTCGAATATCGAAAAATCCTTTTTTAGATAAATGATTTGTAGTCGGATTTTCATCCGGATCATGGTTAAAATTGCTAACAAAAGCCCAGAAAAGAAATGCATAAGTAACCATAGATATAAGCCCTCCATTCCAGCGGGAATAATATCCCCACAAAGAAATATGAGGATCCAGTGAAACAATAGTCGCGACGAGATGCGAGAAGAGAATTAGAAAAATCGGGATATCGAAAATTGTTCTTTTGAAAATAACTCTTTTAAGAAGAATCATTTTTGAAAACCATAAAAATCCTATGGAAATCGTGATTCCAAAAGTAAGCCACATTTTACTGAATTCAAAAAGCTCTGAGGTGTTGCCGGCAAAGACTAAGGGGATGAGAAGAAATAAGCTATAAAATAAAAATTCAATTCCTCTTGTTGCTACCCCGCTAAATTTCACAAAAATAATTGTATCAGGCATTTTTCCTATAAACAACATGTTCTTGGTTATAGTTTCACGTTGAAGCTTATTGCAAAATACCTTCAAGCTGCTAGAATGGATTTCATCCTCACGCATGTTGAGTTAACTTTTTATGCTAAGAAGTCTTTTTAGTTTATTTAGCCACGATATTGGAATTGATTTAGGAACTGCAAATACTCTTGTTTGGGTAAGAGGAAAAGGAATTGTGATTAGAGAGCCATCAATTATTGCAATTCATAAAAAAACAAAAAAAATAATTGCCCTCGGAAGTGAAGCTAAGAAAATGTTAGGTAAAACTCCGGAATTAATAGTAACTGTAAAGCCTTTGAGAAGTGGAGTCATTTCGGATTTTGATGCGACAAGTGCGATGATTAGTAGATTTGTTCATGATGTTCATAGTACTGGGAGCTCGCTTCCACTTGCGATTTCTCGTCCTCGAGTGGTAATTGGGATTCCTTCAGCTGTAACTGAAGTGCAGCGTCGTGCTGTTTGGGAAGCTGCGCTTTCTGCGGGCGCACGTGAAGCTTTTCTTATCGAAGAGCCAATGGCCGCAGCAATTGGAGAGGGAGTTTCTGTTTTTGCACCTACTGGGAAAATGGTTGTGGACGTGGGAGGAGGAACAACTGAAATTGCTGTAATTTCACTGGGTGGAATTGTTGTAAGCAGGTCTTTAAAAACCGCGGGAGACGATATGGACGGCGCAATTGCGCATTACATAAGGCTTCGTCATGGGCTTTTGTTAGGAGAAAAAACAGTTGAAGATTTAAAAATAAAATTAGGCAGTGCATACGAAAGGCCTAGGAGAAAACCCTCCTCCGCTAAAGCTACGGAAGGGCAGGAAGTTGAATTTGAGAAGGCGGATAATAAAGCAGCAATTGTGAGAGGAAGAGATTTGGAAACTGGGCTCCCTAAAAGTTTAAGAGTTACAGAAGTTGAAGTTAGAGAAGCGTTGGCTCCTATAATCTCTAAAATAGTTGAATCTGTAGCAGACGTTTTAGAGGAAGCACCTCCAGAGCTCACAGCTGATATTTTGGAAAACGGGATACTTCTTACGGGTGGCGGGTCTCTTCTTTATGGACTTGATAAATTAATAGTGGATCGAACGCATATTCCAGTAATTAGAAGTGAGGATCCGCTTACAACTGTGGTTAGGGGAACAGGAAAAGTTTTGGAAGATCAGGATCTTTTGAACAGAGTTAAGGTAATTGGTGGATTAAAATGAGTGATATTCCAGCAAAAGGTTTTGAAAATAGAGGCATTCCCTCAGGCTATACTGAAGTCTCGCATGGTAAGGTTGCGCAAATTGGACCTGAGCAGATACCATGGTTGGAAGGACCTAGACCAATCACTCTTGCTAGATTTGTTCCTCAAGGAGGTCGCGAATTTTATTTAGGACATGCAGTTAGCGGAAAGAAATTATTGCGAGCAGCACATAAGCTTGATGATCACAGGAGTAGAATTATAGACAATATGTTTTATGCAGCTCTACCTAGCTATGTTGAATCTGGATATAATCCTTCAATTAGATCAGTTCAAGATCAGGTTGGAGATTTGAAAATAAATTACTTAGCAAATCCAGGCGGACAGAGAGTTTACTTTATGAGAATGGATGGTATACTTGGGCCAGAAAATAAAACACCAGTTATCGTAAAAGTAGCAGTTTGTGATAAAACAGATCAGCTTGATGTTCTAATGGTAATTTCAGAAACAGATAGAGCATTTACAAAAAGAAGAGGAGGAATTTGATGAGAATCGGAATTGAAGGAGAATCAAGATTTAGTGAAGTTGGGATTTTAGAGCATGAAGGAGAAGTTGTTTGTCGTGAATATTTAGTGGAAAGAGAAGGGGTAATATTCGACTTAACAGCAGGTACTCAAGGATATGTTGATTCTTTGATAGCTCTAAATCCAGAATTCGCAGCTGAACCAATTCTAATAGTTGATGGTGCGACTCTAGCTAGAGCAGAAAGTGCAATTGGTCATATTTCTACAGTGCCTGATCTTGGTAAATATTTAATTGAACAAACTCCACCTGCTTTAGAATAGCTTGTAACACTTCATAAAAAAGGCTATTATAATTAGCAATTCTCATGCAGAAAAGAAATTCTTTTATTCCATTTTTTTTAGTTTTTTTTAGCATAAGTCTTGTGTTAATTTTTATAGGGAAACTTGGAATAATTGACTCTTTTACTTCCTTAATAAACAGAGGAGCTTCGCCTATAAAAGTTTCGACTTTGAATATTTTCGGTTATCAAAATAAAAAAATTAGTGCGCTAACTTCCGAAAATGCAAGATTAAAAAAAGAACTTTTTGACAGGCAGAATCTAATTTTAGAAAATAAAGCTCTTAAGGATCAATTTGCTAAATCTGGGAGTGAAAGTTTGGATTTTCTACCTGCAAAAGTGGTTGGTTTTCCAGGTTTTATTCCTGGGGCAAGTCTTCCTGAATATCTAATTCTTAATAAGGGTTTGAAATCTGGGGTAAAAAAAGGAAGTACTGTAGTTATAGAGAATTATTTGATCGGAAAAGTAATCGATGCGAAGCCTGATTTTTCAAAAGTTGAACTACTTAATAATAAAAATTCATCCTTTACTGCAAAAGTTGCGTCTCAAGATGGGGCAGAAGCAACAGGTGTAATAAGAGGGCAAAATGAAGAGATGAATTTTGAAAATGTACTTCTCACATTAACAATTAAAAAAGATGATCTTGTCTTGACTAAAGGAGATAAAGATGAGAATGGCGTTGGATATCCACCTGATTTGATCGTTGGAAAAATTACTTCTGTCGAAAAAAAATCAAGTGATTTATTTCAAAAAGCAAAAGTTAAGAGTTTTGTAGATTTTACAAATTTAAAAACAGTTTTTATTTTAAGATGAATTTAATCTCCATTTTATTACTGGTGTCAATTTTTTTAGAGTCTACAATAATTACTGTTCCACTGACTCTTTTAATTATTATTTTTGCAGCGGTTACAGTAAAGAGCAATGAAGTTTTTATTCTGGCATTTTTAAGTGGATTACTTTTAGATATTCTTACTTTAGGTACGATTGGATTATCGAGCGCATTTTTTATATTATTTGTAACACTTATATTTCTTTATCAAAAAAAATTCGAAATTTCATCGTTAAATTTCATCGCAATAATTTCTTTTTTAGGTTCTTTCATTTATTTATTTTTAACAAATTCTAATCATTTAATTTCTGAGGCATTTGTCGCGACAGCTTTAATGATTTTTTCATTCTTTATTTTCAAAAAAACTATTAAAAAACCCGCGAAATATGTTTAATTATGGACAAAAAAATCGGCCCAATTTTTGGCGAATTCATAACGACAGAAAAAATAAAAAGAAGAGGTAACTATCATGATGGCCCTAGTGTTAAGGAAGCCAGATTTTATCTAATCCCCATAATTTTAGTAGTCGCAATTTCCATAGTAATTCTCAGGCTTTTCTTCGTTCAGGTGGTTCAGGGAAGCTATTACAGAACTCTTTCTGACAGCAACAGAATAAAGACAATCGTAGTCCATGCACCTAGGGGTGTAATTTTTGATAGAAATGGAAAACCGCTCGTTTTTAATGTGCCTGGATTTAGACAAGTGAGTGAAGGAAAAACTAAACTAATAGGACAGGATGAGGCAATTGATTTAATTGCAAAAGGAGAAAAAAACTTAGAAATCGATTCACTTAGGCTTTATCCCGAAAAAGATTCGATGGCTCATGTGCTGGGTTACTTAGGACAAGTTTCCGAAGATGAATTAGCTAATAGTAAATATTCAGGATATAAATCTGGAGACGTAATTGGAAAAAGTGGAATTGAACGCGAATATGAAAGTTTTTTAAAAGGGGTAGATGGAAAGCAACTTGCAGAGATTGATAGTCAGGGACAAATTGTCAGAAAGCTTGGTGAGACAGATCCTATTCCTGGGAGAAATATAAATTTAACTATTGACGCTGACCTTCAAAAAAGAGCGTATAACGCGATGAATAAAGCTAAAAGAGGTGCAGTAATCGCTACGACTCCAACCGGAGAAGTTCTCGCGTTAGTTTCCAAGCCATCTTTTGATCCAAATCTTTTTACACAGGGAAAAGATTATAAAGTTTCTGGGTCAAGCGCCTATAAAACAGTAACAGATGTTTTATTAGATTCTACGACGCAACCATTTTTAAATCGTGCAATTTCAGGACTTTATCCGCCAGGTTCTACATTCAAGCTTATCACTGCTGCTGCTGGCCTTGAGGATAATATAATTGATAAAAACTATTCTGTTAAAGATACGGGAATTGTAAGAATAGGAGAATTTTCATTTGCTAACTGGTACTACACAAATTATGGAAAAACCGATGGAGATGTAAATGTAGTTGTGGGTATAAAAAGATCAAATGATATTTTCTTTTATAAGTTAGCTGAAAAAATTGGTCATGTTAGACTTTCTGAAATGGCTAGAAAATTTGGTATCGATAAAGTTTTAGGTATCGATTTGGAAGGAGAAATACCAGGATTAGTTCCAACTGATGCATGGAAAAGAAGAAATATAGGAGAGCCATGGTATTTGGGAGATACATATCATTATGGAATTGGTCAGGGTTATCTCTTAACAACTCCGCTTTCTGTAAATTCATGGTCACAGGCAATTGCAGCTGGCGGTGTTTTATATCGACCGCATATTCTTAAAGATTTGGGAGAAAAGAAAATTAATAATAAATTTATTTCCAAGAAAACAATTGATCCCATTCGGGAAGGAATGATTGCGTCATGTGCTCCAACCGGAGTTGCATATCCTTTATTTGATTTCACTGTTAAGAATCCTAATTTAAAAATTGACGGACGAAATATTTTAAAAGTTGCCACTGGTTCAGCAGATATGCGTCAAGTAACAGTTGCATGTAAAACTGGAACAGCTCAACACGGTGGCGAACAGACTTTACCACATGCTTGGATAACATTATTTGCACCAGCCTATGATCCGCAAATAGTAGTCACAGTTTTGAATGAAGAATCAGGTGAAGGGTCCAATGAAGCCGCCCCAATCGCAAGAGAAGTTTTAGAGGAATTTTTTAGTGAAAATTAGGAAGCTTCTGAGGCGTGTCTATATACATCAAGCATTCTTTCTCTTGTGAGTTGCTGTTGGACATAATCTGGGGAGCCAAATTTTTGTTCCTGAGTAAGTTTTTTCATTCTTTCTTCGACCATAACAATACTTGCATCGAATAATTTTTGGGATAATTCCAGAGGTGATCCCTCAGCTACTTCCAGCTTCGTTATTTTACCATCTGGACCGGTTACATCTTTACTTCTAGTTTTATTTACCACGATTGATAGCCAATCATGTGGGTTCTCTGGATCCATTTTTATTTTCACTATGCTAAAGCTTATTCCATTGGATTCTGTTGGAGGGAGAGTAAAAAAACTTACAACACCGTCAGTAACCCCTGAAATGTCTTCTTCTATGGTTTGTGTAGGGGTTGGATTATCTCCTCCGAATTTAGGATGTCTTCGGGGTGCATGAGGCGAAGGCTGGTTATTTCTTTGTCTTGGGAGTCTACTAGGCCTGTTGAATTCTACATCTCTTGAGTCCATGTTCATAAAAATCTTAGATTAAAACTACCATTGTGTCAACTGAATTTTGTATTATGGATTTATGTCTGAGAGAAAGTTTTATTTAGCTTTTTCTAATTTCCCAGGAATAGGTCCAATTTTATTTACAAAACTTCTAAAAGAATTTGGATCTGCTAAAGATGCGTGGACTGCAACTGAGGCAAGTTTACTTCCATTATTAAAACCAAAACTTACCGAAAAGTTTATTGCGACTAGAAAAGATTTTGACCCAGAAAAATATGAAGAAAAGCTTGTAAAGCAAAAAATTAACTACATTTGCCTGTTTGAGAAAAATTATCCGGCGCGTTTAAAAACCATAAAAAATCCTCCGATAATTTTGTACTCAAAAGGTAAGATGGTATTTAATTCTGAGCAAAAATTTTTGGCTGTGGTGGGCACAAGAAAGGTAACTAGTTATGGAAAAAATGTTACTGAAATGTTCGCTTCTAAATTAGCTGAGCAAGGAATGATAATTGTTTCAGGGCTTGCGATTGGAGTCGATAGCGCGGCGCATACTGCGTGTTTGGACTCTCATGGAATTACAGTCGCAGTTTTGGGAAATGGAGTGGATATTTGTTTTCCCAGGGAAAATCAAAAAGTTTATGATCGTATTGTTTCAGAGGGAGGAGTAATTATTTCTGAATATCCGCCTGGACAAGAACCCACAGTTGGTAGTTTTCCTGCGAGAAATAGAATTGTAGCAGGGATGAGTGATGGTGTCTTAGTTACAGAAGGAGCAGCTGACTCCGGGAGCTTGATAACTGCTAATTTTGGTCTTGAATTTAAACGTAAAGTTTTTGCAGTTCCCGGGCCAATCACTTCAAGCTTGTCGGCTGCACCACTTAGACTTATTGAAAAAGGTGCAAAGTTAGTTGTATCGCCAGATGATGTGATTAGGGAGCTAGGAATTAAAGTTTCAGATTTGCCTAAGAATAAAAAAGTATTTGAAGGTTTGTCTAACGAAGAAAAGAAAATTATTGAGCTTATTGAAAATGAAAGTTTGAGTTTTGATGAAATCGTTAGGCGTTTAAAACTTGATCCATCAAAGGTAGGGACAATACTATCTATGATGGAAATAAAAAACTTAATTACAAGTTCTGAAGGTAAATTTTCCTTAGTCCTATAACTTTAGCCTCGCAAGGCCAGGCCTTGCGAGGCTGGGAATTTTGGGGTATGACTTGACAGGGATGATATGATTTAAACTACACTGTAATTTGTCGAAAATAAAATTATGAAGAATTTAGTTATCGTAGAGTCTCCAACAAAAGCCAGAACTATTGGTAGGTTTTTAGGACCAGATTATGAAGTAATCGCTTCAATGGGCCACATTTATGATCTTCCCAAATCTACTTTAGGGGTAGATGTGGAGAAAAATTTTGAGCCTGCATATGAACTGATGACTGAAAAGAAGAAAACTCTGGACCAATTAAAACGCGCAAGTAAAAATGCGACCCGTGTAATTCTCGCAACTGATTTGGATAGGGAAGGAGAGGCGATCGCGTATCACATCGCAAAGGCACTAGCGGGTAGCAAATTGCAGGTAGCGGGTAGCAAGAAATCCAGCTACGATCCACAGGCCACGAGCGATAAGCCGTTCGAGAGAATTGTGTTTCACGAAATTACAAAAGAAGCGATTGATGAAGCTCTTTCAAATCCTAAGAAAATAAATAAAGATTTAGTAGATGAACTTCATCAGATGGCTGTTAGTTTCGAATCAA
>CAZMGC010000026.1:0-13333 GCA_964565795.1 uncultured Gammaproteobacteria bacterium | reverse complement strand
AGATGGCCTTTGTTATCAGAAATTGCCTTAAGTGAAAAAGAAGATTCAAGTGAAGAAAGGGATAAAGAACTATATTCTGGTGTTTTAGCTCTTGCCCAAAATGGGAAAATTGATAAGGCATTAGAGCTTGTAAAGTCAAATACTAATTAATTATGAGTGGAGGAGGAGAGCCAGGCGCAGCAACAGTAGATATTGGGATAGCCCGTGCGGCTGCTTTGCCGGAGGCGGCACAAAGAGTTTTGGAAACATCCTCTTCAGCTCATTCTCCGGAGCAAGCTACTAGATTTGCATTAGGTCGTCAAGCTAGAGACGCAGTTGAGTCTTCCCCCAAGCCCTTAAAAACGCTTACTACGCTCGCTGAAAGATTTGGGAAAAAGACGCCCGAAATTCCACCGAGGGATATTGCTGAGGCTAAAGATCGTTCAGTTGTCGCGGATAATATAGGGCCTCTTGACCGGGAATTAGCTAGGGCATCTACGATTGAAACTGCAGGAGCAGTTGCCCGACACATAATTGAAAACGGATCTTTGAATGGAATTGATCCTTCTATTCTAGGTGATTTAAGATCCACTATGGCAGAATTAATCCCCGAAATCGCAGACGTACCCATAACTGACGCACATATGCTGGATCTGTTTGCAAATGCAAACATAACGGATCCTGAGGTAATGCAGGTAATTATAAGAAAATATAAGGAAATTCAAGCTCGAGAAGTTCCCGAAGATATTGTAACTGCTAGAGAAGCAAAAGCTAAAGCAGATAGAGCTCTGGAAGAAGCTGAAGCTAGGCAGAGAAAATTAAAAGATGAGCATGCTAGGCTTAGCGAAAGACAGGAGTCTTTGGATCCTGAAAATGAAGACCCAGATTCTGATAATCAAAGACTGATAAGGTTAAGGGCTACTCGTCCAGAGGATAGGCTAACGCGAGCACAAGGAGATGTTAAGAGAGCAGAGGCTAGATTAGTTGAAGCAAAGAAAAAATTTGAAAGTAATCCAACGGATCCTCAAGCTAAAGCAGAAATGGATGCTGCAGAAGCAGAAGCAGATAGATTAATTGGGGTTAGGGAAGGCATTCAGCGAGATATAGACACTATTACAAGCTTAACTGAAGAGAGGGGAAGGGTGGGGAGGGCGATACCAAAGAATGCAGAGCAATTAGAAGCCGCGGAGCAAGCTTTACAGACCGCTAAAGACCGAGCGGCTGCGATTGATACTGCTTACACAACTATAAAAGGTGATAGGATTGATTTTGAAACAGACTATGCGAATGATTATAAAAATTTAGTTAGAGACGCAATTATAGAAGTTAACGATAGAAGAGCAGCGGAAATAAATGAGAGACTCGTTGCTGATGCTGAAAAGTCTGGAAATGAAACAGAACGATTTATAGCTGCAAGATTAGCCAAAAGATATACAAGAACAATTCCCCCAGGGGCATTAGTAAATGAAAGAAGTGGAAGATTTGGATTTTTTAGAAGAGTAAAAACAGCTGAGGTTGTTCCTGATGTAGAAAAAGCAAGAAGGGATGTTGAAACGCATTTGCTAACTGATGGTGGATATGGTCCTATTGGTCTTTTAAAACTAGAATTAATGAAGGCATATAATGGAGATGAGGCGAAGGTTGATGGTATGATGGCAGATCCTGCCTTTGTTAAGAAATGGTCTGTAGAAATTGCTATCACTGCGTTAAATGCATATCAGCAGAATGGCGGAAAACTAAACGAGGGACAAGCTCGTTTTATTGCATCTAAAGGTCTTATAGGTCCAGAAATATTAAGCGCGTTGATGTCAAAGTCAGAAGTAAAGGCAACTGAAGCCGAAATGAAGCAAAAGGGAGAACTTCCTCCAGAGGGATTTAATGGGGCGCTTACAACAGAAGAAGGGAAGAAGAAGTATTTAGCGTTAATCTTTAAAATTGCCTCTGGTACGATGGGTCCTGCCGCGGCCGCTGTGGTGGGCGCTGCAGCGCAGACAGCTCACGGCGGAGGACATTAGACTTCGTATTCGTAGACTTTTCCACGTTCGTTTTCGTAGGAGGCCATTTGTATATCAGTCATATTTTCAAAATGTTTCCTGAATGGTCTTATACTATTTCCAGAAGCACAAATAAAAATTATATCGTTTTGCCAAACGTTTGCTAAAACTTCATTTAAAAATTCCATTACTCTTTTCTCCACATCTTTTATGCTTTCGCCGTTTGGCGGGGGGGTGTCATATCCCCTATGCCATTCTGGATACTCTTTGGGATAAAGTTCTTCGGTCTTTTTTTTACTTTTTCCTGTTAGGTCTCCATAGTCTCTTTCATTAATTCTGGGATCAGCGACTACCATTATTTCAGTTCCTTTATGAGGTTCTAAGACAATTTCTAATGTGTGCTTGGATCTTTTTAGCGTAGAAGTATAAGCTTTTGTTACTTTTTGATCTTTCAATTGATGAGCTATTTTTTTAGCCTCCTCAATTCCAGATTCTGTTAGGTCTGGATCTCTTTTTCCTGAAAAAATACCCTCCAGATTGTCAGTTGTTTGAGCATGTCTAAAAATAAAAATTTTTGCCATTTGTGTTTATATATCTTTATGGGGCTTCTTGATTTTATTTTCCCAAAATATTGTGTAAATTGCAAAAAATTCGGAGATTACCTTTGCGCAAATTGTTTTTCACGTCTTTCCTTTGATACTAAAAACATTTGTTTGGTATGTGGTCGGTCTTCTTACAACGGCTTGACTCACCCCGTTTGTAAAAAGAAAAACACCCCGGATGGAGTTTTTACGGGTGTAGTTTTTAATAAAATTTCTAAAAAACTGATATATCAATTTAAATATAGGCCATATATATCAGGATTATCTGTATTTATAGCTGATCTTTTATGTGATTCATTAATTCAAAATGAGCAATTTAATAGGATTTCAGGTTTGCCTTTGATTTTAGTTCCAATACCATTGAGTAAGGCCAAGTATAAAAAAAGAGGCTATAATCAGGCTGAAATTTTGGCAAAGGAGCTGGGAAAAAAATTAGATCTTGAAGTAATAGATTGCATAGAGCGAACAAAAGAAACAGTTACCCAGGTGGGTCTTAGCAAAAACGAAAGAAGAGAAAATATAAAAGGCGCGTTTGAAATTAAGAAAAAGTATAAAAATAAATTAAAGGGCGTTAATATTCTGGTAATAGATGATGTTTTAACCACAGGATCTACGATCTATGAAGCTGCTAAGGTCTTAAAGAGCTCACGATCGAGTAGAGTCTGGGGTGTTGCTTTTGCCAGGGAGTAACTTTTTTACCATTCGCCCTTCTTCTTTCAACTAAAAATTGAGGATTATATCTCATAAAATCAGGCAGATATTTTAGTGAACCTTTAATGTCATTCGCTCTTCTTCTTGCAGTTTTTCTTTCTCCAGGAGTAATTTTTAAGCCATATTGCTTCATTAACTCCGGGTGTAGCATATCCAGCGCTTGAAGTCTCATAAAATTTTTAATTGCTTTTGGGACAGACGCATATTCAAGTAATATATATGGCATTAGGCTCATTGCGGCACCACCCACCGCAAGTCGTCCGTCGAAAATCATTGTTTCTAAATGAGTTTGAATACCATCATATGTTTCAGGAAGAGTCTGTTGTTTTAATCCCATTGGGGCAAAAACTCCTGTAATTGCGTCAGTTGCATACTCATATTTATCAGAATCAGATAGAGGCCCCACAAATCTTTGATAACCTTCAACAGAGCCTACAATTAATGTGCCAGCTACGACACCTTGAGCTTCTTGAGTCATTGGAGAATAGGGTTTGCCTTCTTGGTGCGCACCAGTTGTCCTCACAAGTTTTCGTCTAAAATCAGGATTAGCGTGAGCGTTGTTAATACGCGTAATAGCTTCCTCTGCTTCTGCATTGGTTCCATGTATGATGTCGAATCCGAGTGTTGCATTTAGTCTTAGTCTACCGAGTGTATTTCTTTGGATCTCACCGGTATACACCAAAAGTTCCGCAACGCGTGGATCTGCAGCTTGGGTAAGCAGTGCACTTTGTCCGCCAAGTATCGGAGTAGCCTCGCTTGCTACCCTTATTAAAGCTCCGTTTGGGTTAAACCTTAAATTGTCTGGACCAAAACCAGGTCCGTATTCAGCTATTGTCATTTTTAATAAAAAAACCCGCACGTGGCGGGTTTTTTAGTTGTGGAGATGTCGGGAAGTGATCCCGAGTCCAAGAAAGAATTTTAAGAATTTCTACAAGCTTAGTTTGTTATTGTTTTGATTACTCTATTCTTTGAAAACAAACATCCATAAATAGAGCCGAGGTTATAAATACAATAAAGATCTAACCGATTTCTTTACAGTTTTCTTGGCTGATTTAATGCCCAAAATGTCTCACCAAGAGAAGACAAAATGAACAGCTCAAAAGCTTAAGCGTATGCTAAAGCTGGTTGAGCGCTAGGTGAGAATAATCTCGCCATAGCGTTAAATGCATTTCTAGCATTTAATTTTTGATCAAATTTTACGTCTTTTAATCGTGGACGGCTTGCAATTATTAAAGTACTAATCTTGTCGATGCAATGCATCCCCAAGAACCGTATATTACTAAATTTAGCCTCAATTGTCAAGTTTACGAGGCTAATTCCTGCTCAATTTCGCGGTCTAAATCTGCTTTTTTCTTTGCCTCTTTCTTGTCAAATTTCTTCTTTCCTTTGCCAACACCCACCTCAAGTTTTATAAGCCCATGTTTTTCATAAAAAGAGATGGGAACTAAAGCTAAACCTGCGCCATCAGTTTTGTGCTTGAGGCTAATTATTTCATTTTTATGGAGCAGAAGTTTTCTAGTTCTACTCTCATCATATCCATCTGGTCTAGCATATTGGTAAGGGAAAATTTTTGCGTTAACTAAATATGCCTCAGATCCGATTATTCTGACATAGCTTCCTGTTAAGTCTGCGTGTTCCAATTTTACAGCCTTAACTTCTGCTCCGTTAAGATTAATACCAGCCTCAAATTTATCCGTGATTAGATAATCATAAAATGCTCGTTTATTTGTGATTTTCATATGGCAATGATACGCCAAAAGAGGGGAATTGTAAATTTAGTTAATGTCGATTTTATAAACCTTACCACCTGAGAGAGCAAATATTGCATTGCCTGCTTCGTTTACATCTAGATCAGTTGCGCCTTTTAGAATACTTGCCTGATAGGAGGTAACGAATTTTCCTTCTTTATCTATGACAACTATTCTGGAATTTCCATTATCAAGAATATAAATATTGTCAAAATCTTCACCTGTTACGATTCTGGTAGGGGAGGACATTTTTTTATCAACTCCTGAGATTTCGAAGTCGTCCTGGGCGCCTCTTGTGTATTTGTTAATTGTCCCATTTTTAAAAAGCACATAGATTGATCCATCAATTGCCATGCTAGCTGCGTCTGAAAGATCGACTTCTTCAGTTAAGTAATCGCTTTCTGTGTAGTCATCGCTACTAGGCACGAATTTAGAGATTCCTGCTTCTCTATCAAGTACGTAGATGTTTGATCCGAAAACTCCAATTCCACCAGCTTCTTCCCAGCTTTTATCAAATAAATTTTCCTTAGAATCATTTCCCTTGTCAATTGAATGTGCGCCTTTATCGTCTAAGAAATAGACAAAGTCTTCATTTTGGGTAAAATGTGTTCCGTCTTTATTTTCAATTTCAAGAGAAAGCAGGCTGCTTTCGGATTTATCTACTTCTGAGGCATTTGCTCCTTCACTTCCTCCGCCAGTAACTTCATCGTTAACTTTTGTTAAAAGTTCTTCTATTTGATTGTCTTCGTCAGATCCTTCATTAAAAGTATCTTTATTTTCTTCTAAGATTTTCTTTGCTTGTCTAAAGCTTTCCTGGGCGAGAGACGCGTTTAGATCTTTTAGGCTTATTCCTTCATCGTATTTTTCCTGAGCACTGTTAAATATTCCAGCAAACTTTTCTTCGGTACCTGCATTTTGTCGACTTCTAAGTGCTAAGACAGAGCTTATTACAATTACAGTAATTAAGACTATGGCGATTGTTAGAATGATCTTTCTTGAATGGCCTAGGTTTCCTAGAAGTTTTTTAAGAAATCCTAAGTTAAAGCCTACTGACATTCTCCTTCTTCTACTTGGAATTTGATCTGTTATAAATGGAGAAGAAGTATCAGCCGGAATTGTTTCGGTCGGCTTTGATTCAACTGACCCGATGATAGCTTCTGAAGATTTGCTGAATTCTGTTTCGGAATTTTCTATGTTTTCTGTTTGATTTTCCGCGGATTCATCTAGAGTTGTTTGAGGTTGTATTTCGTCTGGTTTTTGAGTTATTGTTTCTGGATTTTCTTGAACTTCTGGCTGCTCTTCAAGCTCATCTTGGGCCCCTGTTTCTAGATTGTCAGATGGAATAGCGGCTTGAGAAATTTCCGCTGCGGTCATTTTTTTGTAAAGTAAGATTACCGCAGATGCTGCTCCTTCTGTTTTTTCATGGAGATGGGGAGCCAGGTTTTCTGAAATTTCATCAGGCTTATCGCTATCCAGAGCCTGGGCTAGGGGAGCAGAAGGAATAATTTTTGTGAATGATTTAGTCTGTAATACTATAATATCTCCCTCTTGAACGTAGCCAGAGGCTGACTTAATGGCGTTTTCTTCTAGTCCTTCAAGAACAGTCCCGATTTTTTCTCCTCTTTTGAGAATAGATTTGCCTCCTCCGGTCGCAAAGAGATAAAGAACATTTTCATTTAGATAGCAAATAACAAATGAAAGTTTTACCCCTTCTTTCACTCTTTCTGCAGTTGTAGTCACAGCTTGTTTAATGGATTCAAGATCTTTATTTTCAAGAGTGAAAAATTCACTTTCCAATGTCGAAATAAGATCTTTTCCTAGTGAATTTAGGTGTTCTTCTCCTTCTTGGGGGACTGTTTCAGATTGAAGAGATAATGCAGCAAATAGTCGTCCCGCGCTATATGCCTGAGACCAGGCTGTAGGCGTAGGGGTTGCTACGACTTTACTAAATGCTAGATTTGTTTCTGCCATTTCATCTTTCGGCTCCAGCCGATTTGTTTCTTAAAATAATTACCGTTCTATAGAATGATTAGGGCAGCAACAAAAATAATCATTCCTATTATAACACTAAATAATGCAATTGAGTTAAGTAATATTGAGCTGGCGCCATCATCGACTACTTTCTGCATTGCGCGAGCCTGCTTATACACTATTAAAAGAAATATTATAACAATCAAATTCAATAATAGAAATGCGAATTTTAAAATAGTTAAAAATTGAAATAAATTAATGAATTGTTCAAGCATGTTTTGTTTTTCCTATTAAATTGTTTACAACCTTAATTACTTTTTCAGGATGAGGAATTGCCAAAAACTCAAAATTAGATGCAGGTCCTGCGGTATGAAGGCTTACATCTCCATAATCGAAAATTGACCTAATTATTCCAACTTGAGAATATCCCACATCTTCAACTTGAGAAAGTTTTGTCGCATCAACATTTTCATAGATAAGACTTGAGAAGTCTATGTCTATAATTCTTTTATTTGTTACAAGTGAGATATTGTAAAACCAGCTTAGATACTTTACAAAAATATACGTGAATATTACATGGTAATAGAGAATTGATGCAAATATTATGAAGTTATAGGGGATAATTGAGAGGTCAATAATTCCGAATGAGTTGATATAAATCATGAAAGGAAGAACTAAGGCAGCTCCAATTGCTCTTATTATCCATGGAACGTTTGTGACAATGTGCTTTCTTAGATATAAAAGTATTTCTTCATCATCTTGTAAGTCTGCGACTTTAACCGCGTGAGGATAGTCACAATATGAAGAAAAAAGGTGACTATGGACATGTTTTCCTTTATGAGGAGTTATGTGGGGTTTGGGCGGAGTGGGTTCATCCACTGCTTTTACTTCAGAGGTCTCCTTAGCTTCTGTTTGGGGTTGAGCAGGATTTCCTACAAAAATATCAGGCATGTTTATGTGGGCGTATTATATTATACGTTACTTTTTTTCAATATTAAAGAATGCAAATCCTGATTGTGGAATTGATAAGTGGCCAGGCGCTCTTAGATTAAATGCTCTTTTAAAATCTTCTCCCGAAAGGGAAACTCCGTTAATTGTCACGTTTGAAGTGTTCCCGTTTCCCTGCGAAACAGATACGCTTGTTGCTTGACTAATTCCTCCTTGGCCAGAAACTAGATTTCTAAGTTCGTCCATGCTATAAGGGTTGCCTCCCCAGCAGTCAGTTGTAACAGGTGTAATTCTTGATGTGTCAATTCCTCCGCTTCTTAAGGCAATAGCAGCGTTTACTATATCGGCCATTTCAGTAGGGGAAAGCCATGGATTTGTTCTTCCACACTTTCCAGAAGAGACGCTGTAGCCCTGCGTATACCAAGCTTTATATAGCCATGGAGATCCTCCAAGCTTATCGTATGCTTTGTCTATAAAATTACCTCCCCCTGAACCATCTGTCGTGTCCCATCCTCTTGTTGTTGTGAATCCGCCATGGGTAGAAGCATAATAAGTTACGACATCTTCTAAAACTTGTCCACGTGTTGATTGTACTGCTTGTCGCCATGCTTCAGGAGGATTTGATGCTTTTCCATCATTGTAAACTTGACAAGCTTCAGTAGTGCAAATCTCTTTACCATCAACCTTATACCTATAAGCATAAGTCCGTGCTGCAATTGCCTGAGCTTTTAGGGCTTCTGGGTGCCAGGTCGAAGGCATCTCAGCAATTCCCATAAGATACCTATCTTCGAAATTCATGCTTCCATATCCTGATACCTGAATATCGCCTCCCGTATCTTTTCCAACTGGTTCTTTTCCATAATATGCATTCAGAATTTGGTTTACTGACTGACCGCTTTGAGCCCTGCCTCTCGCTCCATACTGACTCATTCCTTTTCTGTGGGTATGCGCACCAAATGAAAAAACAGCAAAGTATCCAGAAGGAGCTGCTTCTCTAAATCCAGTAATTGAAGCATTATAATCATCAGCTAGACTGCTGTCTCCAATAGTTGCCGTAAAAGTTCCAGATCTAGCATTGATAATTTCTTGCTGTTTTGCTGAGAGAGCGGCAATTTGGCCAGTTAAATTAGATTGGTAAGTCTTAGCCTCTCCAATTATCTTGTCTAAATTGGTTTTTATAGTAGCAAGTTTTATCTTTTCGCTTTCCAGAGTCGCCTTCTTTTCTTCAAGTGAGTTAATTGAAAGTGCAATATTTGTGATAATCATTTTATCCTGATCGGCAGCAGCTTTTTGATATGCCAAGATTTGAGTTATTTCACTAGCATTATCTGAAGAAAGAAATACTAAGATAGGCGAATTATAGTGGCTTTTAATATAGTAATTTCTAATTGCAAGATTTAATTTATCTGTTTGTTTTTCTAAGTCTTTATAGCCTTTATCAATATCATTGCCTTTTTTGATCAGATCAGATTCGATAAACTCAACCCTAGACTTAATGCTTGCTACCTGTTGTTCTAGGGGTGCAGTTGCAGACTTTGAATCATTTAGGGCTTTTGTAAGGTCAGCAATTTGTTTATTTAAATCGTCAAGCTCATCTCCGCGGACTTTTCCGACTCCAAGGAGTAGGGAGGAGAGGACGAGAAATAAGAATAGTAAAAAGGAAAGTTTGGGCATTAGGTTATTATATCAAATCAAATGTTGATAGATAGAATTTCTTGTGATACTATGGCAACCTAATATGGAAGAGATCTCTTATTCAGGTTCGACAACACCCTCAAAAAAAAGAATTTCAAAAAGAGTTGCCTTATTTGGAATATTTTTCATTATTATTTTACTGCTTCTGGGAAGTGTTGCATATTTTGTTACAAGTGGTAACGCACCGGATGAAGAAAATAGCACCTCAATTACCCTTGAAGAGGATTCAGGAGATGATGTAATTGCAGAGGAAGAGCCAACAGAAGAACCAGAGGAAACAGAAACACCAACTCCATCTAAATCTCCAACTAAGGCTTCAGCAGAGGATGATGAAGATACCCCAGCAAGTAGTGGTTCTGTTGCAGTACAGAATGGTAGCGGGGAATCTGGGGTCGCAGGTGCAGCAGCGGATGTAGTAAGAGAAGCTGGATTTACTGTGGCTTCTACAGGAAACGCTGATAATTTTGACTATACTGACGTTACGATTCAAGTAAAGAATTCTAAAAAAAGTATTTTAGCTGACTTAGAAGAAGCGCTTTCTAAAGACTATACAATTGGAGATACCTCTACAGATCTTCCAGAAGCGACAAGTTATGATGCGCTTGTTATAATAGGTAAGTAATGATAATTCCTACAGTCCTCGAAACAAGCTGGGATGAAATTGAGAAAAAATTTGAAATCTATAAAAGTTTTGCAAAAGCAGTCCATGTAGATTTTTTGGACGGAAAATTTGAAGAAAATAAAACTTTTTTAGACCCTTTACCCTTCTTAAAATATTCAGAATATTTTAATCTTGAAGCACATTTAATGGTTGAAGAGCCAGTAAATTATCTTGATAATTTATCTAAAGCGGGTTTTAAAACTTTTCTTGGTCATGTTGAAAAAATGAGCGATCAGGTTGAGTTTGTTACTCGCGGACAAGAGCTTGGTGGAGTGGGTTTGGCACTAGACATTGAAACTCCTGTTTCAAGCATTAAAGTTTCATACGAAGATCTAGATAGAATTCTTTTAATGGGAATTCACGCGGGTGCATCTGGTAGGCCTTTTGACGCACGAGTTTTCGCAAAAATTAAAGAGGTAAATGGCAAAAATTTTGCAAATATTCAGATTGACGGTGGAGTAAGTGATGATACTTTGCCAAGGCTTAAGGAAAGTGGAGCAAGTATGTTTTGCGTAAACAGCTTTCTCTTTAAAGGAGATCCTAAATCACAGTTTCGTTTACTTGAATCTCTTTAGGGATTATTTGGCCTTTGCTCATTAAGGCTGATTGGTCTACAGAAGCCTCTATTTTCAGTTCCTTTTATAAAATATTCATTCTTTCCGCCGCATGGACGCGCTACAATATTTGAAGGGGGCGTATATATCTCATCCTTAGGATTACTTTTACTTAATAAATTATTCATAATTTTATTCCAAATAGGCGCAGCTCCTGTGATTCCTGAAGCCAAAAGTGGATTCATTGGAGAATTATCATTATTTCCTACCCATACAGCTGTAAGAATTTTTGGTGTGTATCCAATAGTCCAGTTGTCTCTTTTGTTGTCAGTTGTTCCTGTTTTTACTGATACTTTGTGTTTTGGAATATTTAAAGGTGAGTTAAGTCCAAATTCCATTGCTCTTGCACTGTTGTCAGCTAAAATATCAGAAATAATAAATGCGACTTCCGAAGGTAAGGCTCTTTTTTCTTTTATTTCCTTTTTTTCTTCTAACACTGCGCCCTGATAATTTGTGATTTTAAGAATTGGATTAAGCTCAACTTTTTTACCTTTATTTGCAAGGCTTCCATAAACAGTAGCCATATCAGTCATTTTTGCTTCAGCTGCCCCAAGTGTAATTGCTAGTCCATATTCTTCAGGATCTCCCCATGTAGTTATTCCCATTTTTTTACTTAGATTTACCATTGTGGGAACACCTACCTGATTTAAGGTCTTAACTGCTGGAATATTTATTGAATTTCCCAACGCATTTCTTAAAGTTACCTGACCATGAAATCTCCCATCATAATTTACTGGAGAGTAGGGACTAGAACCTGGTGAGGCAAATGAAACAGGCGTATCCTGAATTCCTGTGGCAGAGGTATACCCATTCATGAGCGCTGCTGAATATGTAACAACTTTAATAGTGGAGCCGGGTTGTCTTAGAGCTGTTGTGATGTTGTAGTTTCCTCCGTTCGGATCATAATAATCTTTTCCTCCCACCATAGCTAATATGTCTCCGTTAGTTGGATTTGTGACTAACGCACCAGCATTTGTAAAATTTAGATAACCTGCTTTTTCAACCTCATCAGTTATGATTTTTTGTGCCATATCTTGAGTATTTAGATCAAGACTTGTTATAACCGTTAGTCCTCCGCGTTCCACAACAGGCAACCCATATCTTTCAATAAGTAAATCCTTTACATACATTACAAAGTGTGGGGCTTTAATATTATTTTTGTTTGGCTTAAATACCAGTTTTTCTTTTTCTGCTTTCTGAGCTTGTTCACGGGTAATAAATTTGAGTTCTGTCATTCTTTCCAAAACATCTTTTTGTCTATTTTTCCACAGATCTGGAGTTTGACTGTAAGGCGAGTAAACAGAAGGAGCTTGTGGCAAGCCTGCTAGGAATGCGCTTTCAGCAAGAGTAAGTTTTGTTACGTCTTTTCCAAAATAAGTTTGAGCTGCAGCTTCTGCTCCCCATGTGGTTCCGCCATATGGAACTTGATTAAAATACATTTCCAAAATTTCATCTTTTGAGTAAATTTGCTCTGCCCATACTGAAAGAATAACTTCTTTCACTTTTCTTTCAATAGTTCTGTCTGGGGAGAGAAGACGTGCTTTTATGAGCTGCTGGGTAATTGTGGATCCACCTTGTAGGGGTTTGCCTGTTAAATCGGCATATGCAGATCTAATGATCGCTACGATATCAAAACCTGGAGTGGTGTAGAAATTTTTGTCTTCAATTGCGATTGTCGCATTTTTAAAATTCTGTGGTATTTCTGACAAAGGAACGTTTGTTCTGTTTTGGTTTGCATAAATTTGATAAAGGAGCACCTTATTTCTGTCATATATTTTTGTAGTTTGTGCAATTTCTTGATGTGATAGAGCAGCCGGATTTGGTAAATTTTTTATAAAAACAATTGTAATTATTGGGAGAAAAATAAAAAGAAATGAGAAAACAGTTCCTATAAATGCATACTTGAACCTAGTTCTAAATGGTAGGGTAGTGGGTATTCTTGGCCTACCTCTTTTTTTATGTTTTTTTAAATGTGGTATTGATAATTTTGGGTCACTAATTTTTGGGAATCCTAGACTAGGAGTTGCCAGCTTTGGAGTGGTAATTTTTGGAGTTGTGATTTTTGGTAGCGACACTTTTGGTTTTTTAATTTGTGGCAAGCTAAATTTAGGAAGTGTTAGATTAAAATTAAGTTTTGGAAAATAAAACTTAGGATAAGTTATTTTTGGAAATGCTAGTTTTGGTATTTTTACCTCAGGAGCTTTTAATTGGGGCACACTAAAGGAAATATTTTTTTTCTGAGTTTTTTCATAATTAAAAATTTCCTTTTCTTTTTTTGCGGGAAATTTATAATTTTTATAACCAATTGCTTTAATTAATTTCCATGGAAGTAGGGCGATAAATATGGTAGTGTCTCCTATAAAAATTAGGATTTTGGCCACAAAAATAATTAAAAATTTTAATATTTCCA
>CAZMGC010000025.1:5836-13551 GCA_964565795.1 uncultured Gammaproteobacteria bacterium | reverse complement strand
TTACCCATTGTTTTTATGAGAAATTTTTTGGTGTTAAATTTTTCGAGCATTTTCCAGAAAGGGTTATATCTTAAGAACCCGAGTACAATACCCATTCTTATTCTGTCTAAAACGGGTACTCCTGGAAATTTTAAAAGAGCTATTGGGGAATCAAGTTGGTAGATTTCACCCTTGTAATAAACCGAAGTTTTTGGTCTTTTAATTACAACATTGAAGTTAATGTCTTTTGCTAAATTTAAAACAGAATGATCGTTTGTAAACCAATGGTGATAATGTTTTTCAACTGACCAATCCCAATTTTTTTCTTTAAATCCAATTGCAAGTCCACCAGGGTTTGGGTCTTTTTCAAAAATAGTTACGCTGTGGCCCTCTTTTAATAAATAATAAGCTGCTGATAGTCCTGTAAAGCCGGCACCCACAATTCCAATTCTCATTTTAGTTTTTAATTATAAAGAAATATATTATCACTCAATGTCAAACTTAACAAATACATTTAATTTATCGGGGTCTTGTTTATTTTATTAGATTTTACAGGAACTTTACCGAAAATTGGGAATCCCGGATTACTAACTTTTTTTGATTGCGTTGGAGTAACTTCTTCCTGGAAGTCGTAGTTATTGGAAAGAGTAATTAATGGAACTGGACTAATTTCGTTAGGCGTAATTAATAAAGACGAATATAGTCTGCTTGCAAAGATTTCAATTTTTATTTTAGAATTTTGCGAAATTTTATAATAGTTATTATTGTCGCTAGTTCTAAGAGTATTTAGCGTTATGAAGTAGGTTCCATCCTCTTTTATAAGGGAAACAGTTTCTTGAGAGTCATTGATTTTGACATAAACTAGGCCTTCATTAGGAGTGGATCCATCAGGAAGCAAAGCCTTTCCGCTTATTGGTATTTGCATCGAGGGATCTTTATTTATTAAAGACCCTGTTTTTGTTTTATATTTTTCTTTGTTTAAATATTTTTTGTCTCCGGAGGTAATACTATAATAATAGACTGTATTTTCGTTCAGATTTTTTAACGAAATGGAGTGATAGTTGTAGCTATTTATTTTTTGTGACAATTGGTCCCTGTCGTCAAGCGCTACGCTGTCGAGATTGTTTGGATCAAGACCATAATTTACTGTGCCAATGACTTTGTCGTCAGTTATATAGGAGATTGTAAATGATGAATCTGAGATATTTGAAGCTTTTACGTTCTTTGGATCTTGTCCAGGACCAGCCTTTATTTTAAAGATTGTTTCTCCTCCAACTAAATATGTGGTAATAAAAGTAGCAAATGTGATAATTAGGATTCCGATTAAAGTAGGAAATTTTTTATTCCAAATATTTTTCATATGTTAGATAAATTCTGCTCCTGGTTTACCGTTTCAGCCGAGTTACTTGCTGGCCTAGAGTTCTGTCTAATTGTAGCGGTTGGAGTTGGATTTTCGTCTGCTTGATTTTGAATTGCGTATACCGGATCTATTCTCTGTCTGTCTTTAATTTTGTTGATTGTTTCGTTGTCAAAATTTCCTTCAATTGGAATTATTTGGATATTCAATGGATCCTTTATGGTTGAAGTTACATGATTATGATAAATATTAAATAGTACCCATAAAATAGTAAGTATGAACAGTGGGACTAGGATTGTTAATAATTCTTTTTGTTTCATTGTTTTTTGTAAAATGCTGATCCTCTAAGATCAAGCTGTAGGTCTTGATCTCCTCCAGCATTTTTAATAATTGAAATTGACTCAAGCGACAAAATTCTTTGCATGTCTATAAGATCTGATATGAATTTTTGTAAGTTTTCGTAATTGGAGATTGCTGTAAGAGTAAATGTAAATGAAGAGCTAGTTGAGCTTATGTTTTGGCTTGTTAGGTCAACAGAGGAAATCTGTAAATCAGTAATTTTTACGTTTGATGATTGTGCCAATGATTGAATTTGGGCTGTTAGGGTTGGAGCTTCTGGTTGATCTGGAATTGCATCCAATATAAAAGGAATGTCATCCTTAATTTTTATATATTCACTCGAAAGGCTAGACAAGCTGTTAATTTTTTGGGAAAGCTTAGATTCTACGAATTTACTATCTTTGACCTCTTTTCTGAGTTTTACGATAGTTGAGATTGTTGGATTTATTGCGAAAAGCGCAAAAAAGATTGAAGCTCCTAGTGTTAGGATTGCTGTAAAGTATTGTTGATTTTTTTGCCTCTTTAAATAGGGTAGAAGATCTTTGTAGTATCTTTCATATCGAACCCCCTTAAATGCTTTTTTCATAATTTGTTAACCTCCTTAAGTTTTATGGTAATAAGTACATTTATTGAAGAAGCTAGTGATTGGTTGTCGATTCTGTCAATTGTTACAGAACTTGTTTCTGGATAATCTTTCATAATTTTTAAAAAATTTGTTAGCGATGATATTGATTGGACATTAGAATCTATAGAAATTTGATTATTTTCAATAACAATGGAGTTGAATGTTATTTCTGTAGGCGCAGAATTTGTAATATCATTTATGATTACTGCATTTCTGCTTCCTGATTTTGTGAGCCTTGCTGTATCGGAAATTCTGCCTTGCAAATTTCTGTATGTTGCCTCTCTGTCCTTTATGCTAGCAACGATTGCTTGCTCCTGGTTTATTTTTTCATGTAGGTCTATGAGGGTTCTATCAAGAGTGAATCTGTAAATAAAAGTTGAGAAAGCAACTAGTTCCGTGAGAATTATAAGAAGTCTTCCCACGGAAAGAGCCCATCTTAATATATCATCAAGAACATTACTTTTACCTTTGATTAAATTTATAGAGGCAGAAGATTGCATGCCAATTTTAGTCTATGGGTTTTTAGGTATTTTGTAAAGTAAACAGGAATTATCTGTGCCTATTTTTTCTTTTTTGAATTTGAGGCTATTGATGAAGATTTTGAGCCTGCTAATTTTGCCAATCTGGATTTAAGTCTAGCAGCTTTATTTTTATGTATAACGTTTTTCTTTGCAGCTTTATCTATCACCTTTGAGGCTTCTGATAGTTTTTTAGCTGTAGGACTTACCCTAGTGTTTTTGAGAGTTTTTTTGAATTTAGATTTTAAATCTCTATTTCTTATTTCTCTTTTTGCGTCCTGTCTCAGCTTTTTTCTTGCTTGTTTTGTTACTGGCATGCACGCATTTTAGCATGCTATACTGATATTCGCAAGCTATTTTGCTCTTTTTATGCCTTTACGTTTTTTTCAAAAAGGTCTTTCTCTTCTTCTAAAAAAACAAACAAATATTCTTTCCGCCGCATTAGTTTTAATGGCAACTGTCATTTTATCTCAAGTCTTAGGACTTTTTAGACAGAGATTATTGGCTGGAATTTTTGGAGCATCAGATACTTTAGGAGTTTATTTAGTTTCCTCAAAGCTTCCAGATTTTTTATTTCAGCTCTTTATTGCCGGAGCTCTTTCATCTGCTTTTATTCCAGTTTTTGCTGAATTCCTACATAGGGGTCGAGAATCAGAAGCAAATAAAATGGCTTCAACCTTAATGCTAATGGGGTTTGTGTTTTTTGGTATCGTTTCTTTGGTTTTATTTATTTTTGCTCCAATATTTCTTCAGCTTTTTAATTTAGGATCAGGTTATCCGCAGCATCAGATGGATCTCATGACAAATCTTATGAGGATAATTATTTTTGGTCAAATGCTCTTTTTAGTAGCAACATTTTTTTCAGCAATTCTTCAATCTCATAACCATTTTTTTATTCCAGGTATAGCAGCTGCTCTATATAACTTAGGTATAATAATTGGAATTTTATTATTTTCAGACCGAATTGGGATCTATGCTCCTGCTGTAGGAGTTATTTTTGGAGCCCTAGCTTATGCGCTTTTTCAGGTGCCACTTATTAGAAAAGTACATTTTTCTTTCCGTCCAACATTTTCTCTGGAAACGGCGGGTGTAAAAGAGGTAATTAAATTAATCTGGCCTAGGACGTTATCATTATTTATTTTTCAGATTGGAACTATTATTACGGTTTCTCTAATTTCATTTCTTCCATCTGCGGGGAGAAATTATGTGATTTTAGATTTTGCTCAAACTCTGGCTTTTGCACCAATCGTTTTATTTGGTCAGTCAATTGCTCAAGCTGCATTTCCTGTATTATCGCGAGAAAAAGATAGACTTGATGTTTTTAGAACGACATTTTTAACGAGCTTTAATCAAATGCTTTACTTAGTGCTTCCTGTTTCAGTTCTGTTCATTGTTTTGAGAATACCTATTGTTCGTCTAATTTTTGGAGCTGCAAGATTTGACTGGGAAGCAACAGTTTTGACTGGAAGGACATTAGCTTTTTTTGCATTCGCAATTTTTGCACAAGCATTAATTTATCTTGTGTCTCGAGCTTTCTATGCATTGCATGATACGAAAAGTCCTCTTATTGTCGGTGCATTTTCTACGATAATTATGCTTCTGCTGAGTTTCTTTTTTGTCGCTTACTGGAATACGAGTTTAATAAATGTCGCAGAATCACTTGAGAGATTTAAAGTTGTTCCGATTGGTGTTGAAGGAATCGCATTTGCTACATCTATTGGAGGATTTATAAATCTTTCCGTACTACTATTTATATTAAATAGGAGAATTAAAATATTTAATCTAAGAGATTTTTGGGCCCCACAATTGAAAATATTTTTAGCGAGTTTATTTATGGGTTTTGCTCTTTATATTCCTATAAAGCTTTTAGATCAGTTGGTTTTTGATACCACAAAAACAATTAATTTAATAATGCTAACAGGCATTTCTAGTATTGCAGGACTCTCAATTTATCTTTTCTTGACATGGCTTTTAAATGTAAAAGAAGCGGAAACATTTTTATATATGTTTAGGCGACTTAGTGGATATAAGGAAATTATAGATAAAAGTGAAAAAATTATTGATGTAAAGGCTAGTCAATAATTGCTTTTATTTTTCTGCCGAATTATACTTGCAGCTTATGAATTCAAATATTAGAAATTTCGCCATTATTGCACACGTCGATCACGGAAAATCAACTCTTGCAGATAGATTTTTAGAATTAACCAAGACAATGACTTTAAATAAAATCGGAGAGCAGTACCTAGATACGAATCCGATTGAAAAGGCGAGAGGAATAACTATTAAATTAGCTCCGGTTAGGATGAATTATAATCTTGACGGTAATGACTATATTTTAAACTTGATAGATACTCCCGGTCATGTAGATTTTTCGTATGAAGTGAGTCGCACGTTAGCGGCATGTGAAGGAGCCATATTGTTAGTTGATGCGACACAGGGTGTCCAGGCCCAAACTGTAGCACATTTTTTTGCAGCACAGAAAGAAGGGTTAAGTATAATTCCCGTTTTAAATAAAATTGATTTGGAAAGTGCAAGAACAGAAGCAGTAGTAAAAGAACTTGAAGAGATTTTTGGAATAAATCCTAACGAGGTTATTTATATCTCAGCAAAAACTGGCAAAAATGTAGACCAACTTTTAAGAAGAATTATCGAAAAAATTCCTGCACCAGATATCGAACAGGATAAATCTTTAAGAGCTCTAATTTTTGATGCATATTATGACGAGCATAGGGGTGTAGTAATTTATGTTCGAATAATGGATGGGGAGCTTAATCATGCTGAAAAAATTACATTTTTTCAAAGTGGGAAATCGACAGGAGCAGGGGAAATAGGATATTTTTTACCAAACATGACTTCGCAAAAAAAGCTATCTACAGGTGATATTGGATATATAGTAACTGGAATTAAAGATATTCATGAAACGCAAGTTGGAGACACTGTATTTTTAACTGGAAAAAATATTGATCCACTTCCTGGATATAAAAAACCAAAGCCAATGGTTTTCTTTGGCGTATATCCAAAGACAACAGATGAGTTGGTTAACTTGAAGGAGGGGTTAAATAAATATGCGCTTAATGATACCTCAATAACTATTGCCACAGAATATTCTTCATTTTTAGGGAACGGTTTTCGTGTAGGATTTTTAGGGCTTCTTCATGCCGATATTGTTCGAGAAAGATTGAAGAATGAAGAAAATGTGGATTTATTTTTAACTTCTCCTCAGGTGCTATACGAAAAAGAAGGAGAAAACATGCGTGAGCCTTATATGGCGTTAACTATTTTTGTCCCCTCACATCTTGTAGGAAGTGTGATTACTGTTTGTCAGAAAAGAAAAGGAACTTTAATTGATTTATCATATTTTCAAAACAGCGCAATCTTAAAATATGAAATGCCTTATTCTATGTTAATTCGTGGACTTTCTGGAGAATTAAAATCAGCAACAGCAGGGTTTGCAAGTATTGACTATGAAATAATCGACTATAGACCAGCAGATTTAGTAAACATAGAAATAAAAATTAATGATTTGCCGATCGATGTTCTTTCTGAATATGCATATAAAGATGAAGCGCCTTATATAGCTCGCGAAAAGGCTGCGATGCTAAAAGAAAAGTTACCTAGGGCGCAGATTCGTCAAATAATTCAAGCTGTAATTAATGGCACTATTATTGCTCGTGAAGAAATTCCGCCTTACAGAAAAGATGTTTTGATGCATGGATCTAAGGTAGTTGGTGGAGGGGACGTTACACGAAAGAAAAAACTTCTAGAGGCGCAGAAAAGAGGAAAAGAAAGAATGACTGAAACAACAAAAGTAGATTTACCTCAAGAAGTCCTCTTTTCTCTAATCGAAAAATAATCCTATATTAGTCTACGCACACAAGGCCTGGCCTTGCGAGGCTAATATTATAGGGCGAAGAAGAGGAGAGCTCCTACTATAAATAATAGTCCGCCGATTGCGCCAATTCCAAATATCGTTTCAGTAGGTCCAGTTGGAGCTATTGTGGCGTCTCCGCTATCTACGGTTGTTCCTGTTCCATCCCCTTCAGAAACTGTAACAGTTACTGCACAAGAATCGCTATCACTGCTTACGTCGCCATTATCATCAGTCATAAGAGCTGATGCTGTAAAGCTATTTGCATTATTATATGTGAAGGATTTTTGTACATTTACAGTGTCTGTTCCAATTCCTCCACCTGTAGTAACATCTTCTACTGTTCCGTCTCCAAAGCTAAATGTAACTTTGCTTATAGTACCATCTGTGTCTGATCCAGCTGCGGTAAATGTTACAGAAAGCGGAGCAGTTCCATCTGGGCTTCTGTCGGTTATTAGGCTTTCGCAGACTGGTGCCTGATTGGTTCCTGGAGCAGCGCCAATTCCTGAATTTGTTGAGGTAGGAGTTGGAGTAAATGTGGCTGCTGCCGTAATCGTAGGGGTAAGAGCCTGAGTTACCGTTGGAGTTAACGTTGCATTTGGGTCCGGAGTTACATCTGCATCCTGTTGAATGGTAACAGTAGCTGGAGTTCCGTTTAGGAATACATTTTCATTAAATGCATCCTGATTTGCTCCATTAATAGAGCGAATTTGAACTTGCTGATCATCAAATGATATCTGTGTGGGTGGATCAGCTGCTTCTAGGGTGTCAAAGCTAATTGTTCCAATTTTAGTATCTGCTCTAATAACTTTAGTCGGATCATTCTCTACAGAAAGAATAACTGATATCGTGTCTCCTCCATCTCCAATAATAGGTCCTTCAAGAATTGAGAGATTCGATGCTTCATTTAAGACGAAATAATCTTCTTCAGTTGAGAGCTTGGTTGCATCAAATTTAATTACAAGTTTTACAAAGTTAACCTGATTATTTCCAGGAGAGATCCAGACATCAAAATCTATTTTTTCTCCA
>CAZMGC010000025.1:0-5826 GCA_964565795.1 uncultured Gammaproteobacteria bacterium | reverse complement strand
CTCCAACTTCTGCTGTTTTATCCGGTGGAACAAAAGAAAGAGTGGTGTTGGGATTTGCGTTACTTTGAAGATTTTGTTGTTGTTGAACCAGGAATACGGTAACAGGAATTACCAAGAGAATCACCATTAAAAATCCTAGTAAAAGGAGTTTCTTTTTTGAAAATGATGGTTTACTAATACCTATACTTGGCAATGTATTCTAATCGTATATCAAGAGCGAATTATCTGTCAATCCCGTTAGCCTCAGATAGGAGAAAGACTCTTGACGAATTAAGTTTGGTTTTGTAAAATGGCAGACTATACAAGAGAGTGATTATGAAATCTAAAGCAAATATACACCCACTTTTTGACAATATTTTAATTAAACCGCTTGAAGCGGAGACTAAAACCGCATCCGGAATACTTCTTCCAGATAACGCTAAAGAAAAGCCACAAATGGGCGAAATTATGGCTGTCGGACAAGGGGTAATGGATGATGGGGAAATTGTTAAGAATTCAATCTTAGTAAAAGTAGGGCAAAAAGTCATGTATAAAAAATGGGGTGGAGATGAAGTTAAGGTTGATGGTCAGGAAATGATGATCGTAAAGCAGTCGGATATTTTAGCGGTAATTGAATAATATGGCAAAGCAAATTAAATACGGTGCAGATGCACGAGAATTATTAAAAAAAGGAGTAGACCAGTTAGCTGATGCTGTGGCTACAACTCTTGGGCCTAAAGGAAGAAATGTAGCGCTTGATAAAAAATGGGGCGCTCCAAGTGTAATCCATGATGGAGTATCAGTTGCAAAAGAAATAGAGCTAGAAAATCCATTTGAAAACATGGGAGCGCAGCTTGTAAAAGAAGCTGCTTCTAAGACTGCAGACGTTGCAGGAGATGGAACCACCACATCTACAATTTTAGCAAGAAATATAGTTGACGAAGGAATTTTAAGAATTACAGCAGGAAGTAATCCTATGATTATGAGAAGAGGATTAGAGAAAGCTGGAGAGTTTGCAGTAGCAGAGCTTAAGAAAATGGCAAAAGCTGTAAAAGCTGGAGACATCGCAAATGTTGCTACTATTTCAGCAGCAGATCCTGAACTCGGAAAGCTTATCGCAGAAGCTCTTGAAAAAACAGGAAAAGATGGAGTAGTAACCGTTGAAGAAGGAAGAGGGCTTTCAACAGAAATTGAATATAAAGAAGGAATGGAATTTGATAAAGGTTATGCCTCAGCATATTTTGTAACCGATGGAGATAAAATGGTTGCTGAAATTGATGATCCATACATTCTTATCACTGATAAAAAGATTTCAAGTCTCCAAGAATTCGTTCCATTCTTAGAAAACCTAGTAAAAGTAACTAAAAACTTGGTAATTATTGCGGACGAAATCGAAGGAGAAGCGCTAGCTCTCTTAGTAGTAAATAAATTAAAGGGAACATTCTCAACAATTGCTATAAAAGCTCCAGGATTTGGAGATAGAAGAAAAGAGATGCTAGAAGATATCGCGATTTTAACAGGCGGAACTGTTGTTTCAGAAGATACCGGAATGAAGTTTGAAAATGTAACAGTAGAGATGTGCGGAAGAGCTGATAAAGTTTGGGCTGATAAAGAAAATACAAGAATTATCGGAGGAAAAGGCGCAAAGAAAGCACTTGACGCAAGAGTGAGTCAGATTAGAAGTGCAATTGAAAAAACAACTTCAGAATTTGATCGCGAAAAACTTCAGGAAAGACTCGCAAAGCTTACAGGAGGAGTAGCAGTTATAAATGTAGGAGCAGCTACAGAGGTAGAACTTAAAGACCGAAAAGAAAGAGTAAATGACGCAGTTGCAGCTACAAAAGCAGCACTTGAAGAAGGAATTGTTCCTGGTGGATCAATCACTCTTTTAGATATTGCTGCAAGAATGAAAGTTGATCCAAAAGCATCCCGTGACGAAGCAGCTGGGTATGAAATTGTAAAAAATGCATTAGAAGCTCCATTTAAAAAACTTATGGAAAATGCAGGATTTGATGCAGGACAATTAATTGCAAAGGCAAGAGCTGGAGCAGCAACAGGACAAGGATTTAATGTGCTAGAGATAGAAACAGTTGAGGATGCAAAGCCAATTGATATGTTAAAAGCAGGAATTGTAGACCCATTAAAAGTTGTTAGATCTGCAGTTCAAAATGCAATTTCAGTAGGAACTATGATCTTAACAACTGAATCTTTGATAACTGATATTCCAGAAAAAACTCCTCAGACGCCTGCAGGTGGAATGCCAGGCGGCATGGACTACTAAGAAGTTATTTATACTTTAATTTCATCGCGACGATGTAGAGGCTTAGTGCAGTTACCACAGAATTCACAAATAAAATTGGTGCAGCTGACATTATCAATGCATACACTATCCAACATGTGGAAGTTCCTATTGATAGTAAAAAAGTGAGCAAAGAAATGCTTTTAGTGTTTTTAGTTTTGTAAACTCTATATGCCTGAGGAACAAACATGACAACTCCAATTCCTGCTGCCACAAAACCTAAAATATTTGCAATCTGAGCGGTTTCCATAATCGGATTATATCAAATACTGGAGTTTATTGAATTTTCTTGCCTGCGAGGAAGAGTTTGCCTTTGCCAACATTGGTATTTACTGGAACCTTATTTTTACAAAGTGTACAATTCTTAGGTTCCATTGCATTAAATTCTAAGTTTATTAACGCATTTATTTTTTTAACCCCTACATCTTTAGCTTTTACATTTCCACGATTTGCGATGACACCAAGTCCTACAACTTTTCCTCCAGCTTTTTTAGTCATTTCTATAACTTTTTTTACACTTCCTCCAGTTGTTAAAATATCCTCAACTACTAAAACTTTTTTCCCTTTTACAAATACGTCATATCCTCTCGTGAAGGTAAAACCACCGTCTCCATCTTTTTCTGCATAAACTCCAGGAATATCTTTTTTGAGAAGTTTTGATAATTCCGTTGCAGCGTCGTGAGATAAAATTACTCCTCCCATTGCAGGCCCCACGACCACTTCAACTCCTGAGTTTTTAAAATCCTCAGCCCACATCTTTGCGAGTTCTCTAACTAATTTTGTGTGAGGATATATGGCATCTTTATTTATGTATTTATCTCCGTGTTTTGCAGAGACATATACAAAGTGTCCATCTGTTAAAACAGCATTAGCTTTAGCTAGAATCTTTTTTACTTTTTCTTCTCTTTTCATAAATATTTTATTATTTCTTTATTTAATTCAATTGTTTTTTTGCGGGCCACTTCTCCAAAATCAGAATCAGAACTAGCGAATATAATAGCACGGGAAGAATTAATTATCATCCCTGAGCCTTTAGAATTTTTCCCAGCCTTTACTGTTTTTTCTACATCTCCACCCTGGGCTCCGATCCCCGGAATTAGAAGAGGCAAATCTCCTACTGTTTTTCTTATTTCAAAAAGCTCTTTTGGTGCTGTTGCTCCAGCTACAATTGCACAATTTCCATTTTTATTCCAATTTTTAACTATAGATTTAGCAATGTGAAGATAGAGTGGCTTTTTTCCAATTTTTAAATTTTGAAATTCTTCTGCCCCGGAGTTAGATGTTCTCGTAAGAATAATTATCCCTTTGTCTTTATAATCCAATAAATTTTGAATTGCAGTAGCACCAAGATAAGGATGGATAGTTATTGCATCAGCATTTAAATATTCAAAAGCAAACTTAATGTAGCCCAGATTTGTAGAATCTATGTCTCCTCTTTTAGCGTCAAGTATTACTGGTATTTCTGGATTTACCTTTTTAATATAGTCGATTGTTTTTTTTAATTCTTCAATCCCCTTAGCCCCCTGCGCTTCGTAAAAAGCTGAGTTAGGTTTATATGCTAAAACTATGTCATGTGTCTTATCGATAATTTCTTTATTAAATTTAAAAAATGAAGTTATGCCTTTTGGAAGCTTTTCTTTTACGGGGTCAAGTCCTACGCAAACAAATTTATTTTTTTTCCACCCTTTTTCTAATTTACTGACAAACTTTGAAGTTTTTGCCATAAAGACAATATGATTATTATAGAGAACTAAGTTGAATAGTCAATAGTTGTTTGCGTTGATCTATCAAAGTTTCTTGTGTTATATTTAATTTCTATATGCGAAAGTTAATTCTTTTCATTGCTCCACTTTTAATCCTCACGATATTATTTTTATTAATAGTTTTAGTTATAAATAGAGACTCGGGAAAAGGGGCGCTTCAGGTAACTTCAGTTCCAGAAAGCCAAGTTTTTTTAGATGGAAATTATGTTGGAAAAACTCCGCTTTGTCTTTGTGAACTTAAAGATCTTTTAAAAGTCGGAGACTATAACATTAAGTTGGTTCCTGTTGAGTCAGGATATAAAAATTTTGAACAGAAAATAACTCTTTATAAAGGAGTTTTAACAGTAGTTGATAAAACGTATGATAAAGATATATCAGCTTCAAGTGGAACCATAATTACTCTTTCTCCGATTGATGATCAGGAAATTGCTGAGCTTATGGTGGTTTCTTTTCCAAGCAAGGCCAGGGTAATTTTAGACAGCAATCCTGTAGGGGAAACCCCATATCTTATTAATTTGACAGCTTCAGATCATGAAATAAAACTCTTAAAAGATGGATATAAAGAAAAAGTTATTAAAGTTAAAGGAGTTTTAGGAAAAAGATTAGAGGTAACTATGAATCTTGGAATAAAACTGGATGCAAAAGAAGTTGAGCAAAGGGCAAGTGCATCTGCCGTAACAGCACCTCAAGTAACAGTTCTAGATACTCCTACAGGAGAGTTAAATGTTAGATCAGAAAATTCAGTTGGATCAGATTTGGTAGGAAAACTTTTTCCTGGAGACAAAGTGGATTTGATGGGCGAAGAAACGGGTTGGTATAAAGTAAAACTTAAGGATGGAAAAACAGGTTGGATAAGTGCTACTTACGCTTCGAAAGATTAAGGACCAATAAAGTAAATAATAAATATAACCATTAGAGCCCAGATTGAAACTGTGATGAGTAAAGGTTTATCTGAAAATAAAACTTTTTCAGGGCTTTCACCCTCATGCTTTTCATAAATATCCTGAAGATATCTCATGAGTCCATAAACGACCGGAATAATTGTGAGCATTAGCCATTTTCTTTGAAAGAAGTTTGGCAATATATCTTCTAAGAAAACTCCAAATATTGGAAGATGAATTCCCTCAGGATTTTCTAGGAAAGTGAAAAGTGAATAAGCGATAAAAGTGCTGGTCGCGAAAACTGATGCATATACATCAAGTAATCTTTCTGAATAATGAGAGAGGGTTTTTCTGGTTGACGCTAAGTTATCAATTTTACTTGCAGCAAGAAGTGTTAACTCTGATCTTCTTTTTCCGATAGCAAGAAAGAGTGAGATTGAAATCGTAGTAAGCAGTAGCCAGACAGAAATATGATAACCACTTGCAAATTCTCCTCCTAAAACTCTTAAAATATATCCGGCTGCAATTGCCAAAATATCAATAACCGTTATCGTCTTTAGAATACTTGAATAGAGGACTTGGAGCAAAAGATATACTATTATAAATAAAAAGAATGTGGGATTTACGAGTATTGAGAAAAATAAGGAAACCAAAATTAAAAACCCCGCTAAAACGGCTGCAAATTTAACATCTACGTCTCCATGCGCAAGAGGTCTGAATCTTTTAAATGGATGAACTTTATCATTTTTAATATCAAAAATATCATTTATGATGTATGTTGCGGAAGAGATCGCGCAGAAAATAAAAAATCCTACAATAACGGGAAATACCGCAGTTGGGTTAAATAACTCTCCTGTAAAAGTGACAGCGGCAAAAATTGCAAAATTTTTCACCCACTGGCGAG
>CAZMGC010000024.1:0-14693 GCA_964565795.1 uncultured Gammaproteobacteria bacterium | reverse complement strand
TAAATGCCATCGTAAGCATAGCGAAAACTAATGCTTGGACGATACCTACGATAACTTCAAGTAATAAAAAGGGGAGTGGGAAGACAAATGCGAATATTCCCTGGACTGTTTCTAAGACTACTTCTCCAGCGTAAATATTTCCAAAAAGACGGAAAGAAAGGGAGATTGCTTTAACAAGTTCTGAGATTAATTCTAAGCCTCCAACGAACACCATAACCATAGGTGTTACAACTCCAACTACTAGTCCGATAGGGTCTTTAAAATTTAAATTAAACTTAGCTTTTCCTTTGAATAGAGAAATTAAGAATGGAAGAAAAGCAAAGAATTTTGAAAGATATTCGCTTATGCCAAGTGCTCTAATTGCCAAGATATGTGTTGCAAAAAGAGAAACTAAAGCTAGCGCAAAAGTCGCATTCAAATCACTGGTTAGGGGTCTAATATAGGGAATTATATGTTTAGTCACTTCACCATGATGTTCTTCTAGGTGGACTGATCCGAATGTAGCGATTCCAGGAATTAGACCTGACCAATTTGCTACTAAAATAAAAAGGAAGAAGGTCATGAAAAAGGGGAATATTTTCTTGGATTTATCCCCTGAGATTCCTTCAACAAAATTATAAAAACCACCAACGAACATTTCTACAAGGCTTTGAAATTTTCCGGGGATGAGTGCAACCTTACTTCGCACTGTAAGTGCTAGTAAAATTAAAAAACCATCTACCAGGATGGTGTTTAGAACTGTATTAGTTATCGGAAGTTTTCCCACATGGAAAAACACTTCCGGTGCAAAACTTGCCATTTAAATCTCCTATATTTTACAGGCTCAGAATATGCTTCGTCAAGATGGGGAATATTTCATCGTTGAAAGCTTTTCTGCAAGAATTACAGGCCTATCATTTTTCGTATCAACTTTTCCCTCTACTATTACAAGCCCGTCTGTAGCGATAAGACTTTTATGTCTGTCGTATATTTTTGGAAATACAACTACTTCTATAGTTACACCCTTTTCGTCGCTTATTGTGATGAAAGCCATCTCGGCACCTGTTTTTTTAGTAAATATTTTTCTTGTGGTTTCAATGATTCCTCCTACTGTAACAAACTTTCCCTCTACTACTTCTTCAAGTTGTCCAATATCATGACTTGTTAAGGATTTTACTGCTATAAGATTTGCCATTTGTGGATGGGAAGTAAGGTAAAAGCCTAAAAATTCTTTCTCAAAAGCTAGTTTTTCGTTAGGAGAGAAATCCTGAACATTTTGATTACTTGGTTTGACTTCTTCTTCCGGTTCTTCGCCGAAGAGACTTGATTGCCCCTCCAGTTTATTCTTCTTAACTCTATTTACATTTTCAATAATGTCTGAATAGTTTGATAGAAGTTGTGCGCGGTTTCCAAAAATATCCATCGCACCAGCTTTTATAAGACTTTCAATAGTTTTTTTATTAATTGTTGAAAGATTTACTCTTTTGCAAAAGTCTTCGAAGCTTTTGAATTCTCCTTTTTCCCTGTTTTCCAATATATTTGAAATCGCGGCCTCTCCCACATTTTTAATCGCAGAAAGTCCAAATCTTGTCATAGTTTTTTCTTCAATAGTGAAGTCTCTGCCAGATTTATTTATATTTGGAGGGAGCACTGTTAAATTTAATCTTTTGCATTCTGCAATAGCCTGGGCAATCTTTTCATTCTTGGCAGGTCCTGTTGTGCCTCTAGACTCAGCAGTGAGAAGAGCAGTCATGAATTCAACTGGATAATTGGCTTTAAGATATCCTGTTCTATAAGCAATCGTCGCATAGCATGCAGCATGCGCTTTGTTAAATCCGTATCCGGCAAATGGTGCGATAAGATTAAATATGGATTCAGCTTTTTTCTCAGAAAGACCATTTGCAACACTTCCTTTAATAAATTGTTCTTTTTGTTTTTTCATTTCTGCTGGAATTTTTTTACCCATGGCTTTTCGGAACTTGTCAGCGTCAAGCCAAGTGTAGCCTGCAATAGCGATAGTTGTAAGTAAAACGTCGTCTTGATAAACAAGCATTCCGTAAGATTGTTTCAGGGCTTCAGCAAGCCTTTTATCAGGAAGTTTAATTTTAGAAGAATCTCTTTTTCTCTCAATAAACTCTGGAATATTTGCCATCGGACCTGGACGATATAAAGCTACCATTGCCATGAGGTCGAAAATTGAGGTTGGCTTGAGATCCTTAATATATCTCCTCATTCCAGCAGACTCGAGTTGAAATATTCCTGTAGTTTCTGCGTCACTTAAAAGATCATAGGTTTTTTTGTCGTCTAGAGGCACCGTAGAAAGATCAAAATCGATTCCTTTATTAGCTTTAATAAAATTAAGCGCCTCTTCGATAATTGTTAGATTTCGAAGACCTAAAAAGTCCATTTTTAAAAGACCTACGCCGTCTTCCCCAACTGTATACATATCGTATTGAGTAATAACCTTATCGCCATTAGTTTCTTTTTGAAGGGGAGTGTATTCAGTTAGAGGTTTATCTGCGATCACGACTCCTGCAGCATGAACTGAGGCGTGACGAGCAACTCCCTCTACTCTTTTTGCAAGATTAAGAAGTTTCTTTGTATCCTGTTCCGTAGAGTAAGCCATTTTTAGTTCTGGGCTTTGTTCTAGAGCAGTGTCGATTGTCATTGCATGTCCTTGCCAGCCGGGCGGGATCATTTTAGAGATTCTGTCCGGTCCTGAATACGGCATACCCATAGCGCGTCCAGTGTCCCTAACTGAACCCCTGGCCTCCATTGTTCCAAAAGTTATGATTTGGGCGACTTTATCCCGGCCGTATTTTTTGGTAACGTATTCTATTACTTCGTCTCGTCTGGTATCTGCAAAATCTAGATCGATATCGGGCGCGGAAGGCCTATCTGGATTTAAAAATCTTTCAAATGGAAGGTTAAAAAAGAATGGGTCTATATCGGTAATTCCAAGCGCAAAAGACACTACAGAGCCCGCTGCAGAACCTCTACCGGGTCCGACGCTTATTCCCTGTGACTTAGCCCAGTTTACAAAATCCGCCACAATTAAAAAGTAAGTTTCGTATTTCTTTCCTATGATAATTGAAAGCTCGTAGTCTGCGCGTTTGCTAATTTCTTCTGTAACCGTTCCATATCTTTTTTTAAGTCCTTGATGTACAAGTTTTTTCAGATAATCACCTGATGAGGTTTTATCAGGAACATCAAATACTGGCATAATCCATTTTCCAAGAGAAATTTCCAAATCACACATGTCTGCTATTTTTATTGAGTTTTCTATAGCTTCTGGGGTTTGGATAAATAGTCCTGTCATTTCTTCAGGGCTTTTCATATAAAAATCAGGGGAGTCGATCATGGAAAGTTTTCTATTTGGAGTGTTAAGTGTAGATTGAGTTTGAATACAAAGTAAAACTTCCTGTGCTTCAGCGTCTCCATTTTTTACATAGTGGTTGTCGTTGGTCGCTATTAAGGGGATTCCGAGTTTTCTCGAAAGTGCAATTAGTCTTTCATTTAATTCATCCTGTTTTTTAACATTTAGATGTTTTTGGATCTCCAGATAAAAATTATCCTTTCCAAAAATTTCAGACAGAGCTTGGGCTCTTTTTTCAGCAGTTTCCACCTGATTTTCTAAAAGAGGCTCAGAAACATATCCGTTTACGCACGCGCTTAGACAAATAAGTCCTTCACTGTGTTGTTTGAGGAGTTCTATATCGCTTCTTGGTTTATAATAATAACCTTCAAGATTAGAGATTGAGATGATTCTCATTAGATTTTTATATCCTGTGGCATTTTTTGCGAGAAGAATTAAATGATTGGAATCTGAATCCAGTCCCGCTTCTTTGTCGTGTCTGGTTCTTCGAGACATGTAAATTTCGCATCCAATGATGGGTTTTATTCCAGCTTCTTTACATGCTCTATAGAATTTTATAGCTCCATATAAATTTCCATGGTCAGTTATCGCTAAAGCTTTCATGCCTAGGGCTTTAGCTTGCGCGACCATTTCATTTATCTTAGAAAGACCATCTAAAAGAGAATATTCCGAGTGATTATGAAGATGTACAAAATCAGCCATTAGTTACTCCAGTCGGGGCAGGTTGTGCTACCTGAGCATTAATTAATTGATTTGGGCTTAGGATAGGCAATGTTTGATAATCAGGATTTTCAAGATTTCCTCCGAAGATTGAAACTTTATCTCTTCCAGTCATTTTTGAATGATACAAAGCTCTGTCTGCTTTTTCCATTAAAGACTCAGGTGTATCTCCCGGTTCCATCCGTGCCACTCCATATGAGATTGTCTTTCTTTCTCCGATAATACTTTCACTTCTATCTCCGAAGCCATTTGAAAACCTGCTGAATATTATTTGTAGCTGTTCCGGTGTATGACCATCTTGGAGAGCTTGTCCAAATTCTTCTCCACCCAGCCTTACTAGTGGTTCTTCTAGTCTTACGGAAGCTTCTGCCATTTCCTTTAGAATTTTATCTCCAATTGGGTGTCCATGACGGTCGTTTACATCTTTAAAATGATCAATATCAGTCATTACTGCCCAGATTGTTTTACCTTGTCTCCTGGCTTCCGCCATTCTTCGAGGCAATTCTTCGTCAAACCATCTCCTATTATGAAGACCTGTTAGGGGATCAACCATTGAGTTCGCTTCTGCTATTTCTGCACGTTGTCTATTTGTAATTGATTCTACTTGCGCTTGATCCCTTTGTTCTTCAGCAACCTGAACTTTTTTTCCTAAAATTCTTCTTACAATTCCCATCATCATTTCATTAGCGACTTTTGATCTAGCCTGGGAATTTATGTGTTCTGGTGTTGCGGTTGGATATTTTTGCTGCAAAGAATCTCGTACAGCTTCAACTTTGGCTTGAATTTGCGGGTTTTTACTTACTTTTATTTCTGGAGCAGATGATCCGTCAGGCATATTATTTTAATTTCGAGAGCAAGCTCTCCTTAACTTTCCCTGCATCTATTTTTTCAGGGAATTGGCGCATAACTTGACCAACTAAGAACATTATAACGGTTTCTTTGCCACTTTTGAAGTCTGCAACTGCTTTGGTCTGTTCTGATAAAACTTTATCAATTATTTCATTTAATTTTTCTTCGTCTACTTGAGTAATCTGAGAAGAAGATGTTACTTGTTTGATCAGTTCTTCAGGGCTTATTTTATCTATATCCGGTTTTTTATTAATTATGTAATTAGCTATTTGCTTTCTTTTAACATCTTGTTCTTGGTTTATGCTTGCAGCCTTATCAAAATAATCAGCCATTTTTTTGTCTCTCACTAAAATTTCTGCATCATAAGAAGGGAGCGCATATGTTTCCATGAATCTTTTTAGTTTTGCATCGGGAAGTTCTGGAAGCTCACATCTAATCTCTTCAATATATTCTTCTGAAAGTCTAAGTGGGGGAATGTCTGGTTCTGGAAAATATCTATAGTCTTTTGCATCCTCTTTGGATCTTTGAGAGACAGTGGAATTTGAACTTTCCACAAATCCACGAGTTTCCTGAGCTGGAGTTTCGCCGCTATCCAAAATTTCAGTGTGTCTCTTTATTTCGAATTCGATAGCTTTTCCTACGAAGCTAAATGAATTAATATTTTTTACTTCAACTTTGTATGGCGGTAGTTTGCGGGTAGCGGGTGGCTCGTTGTCGGTTGATTCACTACCTGCTACTAGCTCTTCGCTACGGGCTAGGCTGATATTAGGTTCAAGTCTCATATTTCCTTTTTCCATATCAGCGTCTGAGACCTCAAGATATCTAACGATTTGTTGAAGCTTTTGAAGATATTCTTTTACATCCTCAGCATTATCAAAATCAGGTTCTGTAACTATCTCTACAAGTGGAACACCAGATCTATTAAAATCTATTAGGGATACTTTTTCGCCATCTATAGTTTCATGTGAGAGTTTTCCTGTGTCTTCTTCCATGTGAACACGGGTAATTCCGATTCTTTTTCCGTTTGAGAGTTCTACGAAACCATTCATTGCAAAGGGCAGATCGTACTGGGAAATCTGATAGCCTTTTGCTAAATCAGGGTAGAAATAATTTTTTCTATCAAATTTAGAAAAATTAGGAATCTTACAGTTAAGGGCTAGCCCAATCATAATGCACCAGTCTATCGCTTTTTTATTTGGAACAGGTAATGCGCCAGGAAGACCTAAGCAAACTGGGCAAGTATGAGTATTTGGTTCTTTTCCAAAGTAGGAAGCATCGCAGCCACAAAACATTTTTGATTTTGTTTTTAGCTCCACGTGCACTTCAAGTCCAATTACTGGCGTATATTTCATAACGAAGGCTCCTTTTTTCTCCATTCTTCATCTTTTGTCGCAAGCTCAAATGAATGTCCAATTCTAAATAGTAAATCTTCTCTAAAATGAGGCGCTGTGATTTGTAAGCCAACTGGAAGTCCAGATTTTGTAAATCCAATTGGAATTGATAAAGCAGGTAGTCCTGTTAAATTTGCAGTAACTGTAAAAACATCAGACAAATACATTTTAAGAGGGTCATCAACTTTTTCTCCTAATTTCCAGGGCGGGGTAGGAGAGACAGGAGAAATAATTACATTTACTTTTTCAAATGCTTTTTTATAATCTTGAATAAGAAGGGACCGGATCTTTGAAGCTTTATTATAATACTGGTCATAATAACCAGAACTTAACGCGTGGGTTCCAAGCATAATTCTTCTTTTTGCTTCTTCTCCAAAAGCACTTCTATCTTGCCCATATCTTATGCCGTCATAACGAGCAAGATTTGAAGAAACCTCTGAAGTCTGGATTATGTAATAGCATGAATTTGCGTATTTTGTGTGAGGGAGATTGATATCAGTTTCGATCGGAGAGCCAATGCTTTCAAAAATTTTAAGAGCGTTTTTTAAGATTTCTAAACTTTCTGTTTCAATATGTTCTGAATGGAATTCAGGATCTATTCCTATCTTTAAGCTTTTTACGTCTTTGTTTAATTCGCTAGTATAATCTGGAACTTTTTCCTCAGAAGTTGTTGCGTCGAGAGGATCTTTTCCAGCAGTTACACTTAAAATTATCGCGCTATCCTCAGAAGTTTTTGTAAAATGTCCGATTGAATCGTGGGAAGATGCCATAGCAATTACCCCAGATCTACTCACTCTTCCATAAGTTGGCTTTAGCCCTACAGTGTTTGTAAAGCTTGCAGGGAGTCTAATTGAACCACCCGTATCTGTTCCCATTGCAGCTAAACTCATATTTGCTGCAACTGCTACAGCAGATCCACTACTTGACCCGCCCGGGACATACTCTAAGTTCCAAGGATTTTTACTTGCTCCAAAATCTGAGTTTTCTCCACTTGATCCGTGGGCCCATGCGTCTTGATTAGTTTTGCCTATTATTATTGCGCCTTTTTCTTTTAATTTTTTTGTGCTGGTTGCGTCATATGGGGAAATATAATCTTTTAAAACATTTGAGGCCGCAGTAGTTTTTGCGCCAGCTGAAGAATACATGTCTTTAAGCGCAACAGGAATTCCTAAAAGAGGTTTAGCCTCCAAGGCCTGGCCTTGCGAGGCTATCTCAATATCGGCTTTCTCAGCAGCTTTTATAGCGACGTTTTCCAGAACTGATATAAAGGCATTTAGCTTATCATTAGTTTTAGCGATTTGATCAAGGCAAGACTTAGTAAGCTCTACCGAGGAAAAATCTTTATTCTTAAGTCCTTCTTTTGCTTGTTTTAAGGTTAATTTATTTAACATATTAATTTACAAATTGAATTCCGCTTAACTCTTTTACGAAAAAGTCTGTTCCATCTGTTTCAACCTTTGCGAAGCCAACATTTTTCATACTTGATCCTCTGAATGTTTGATAACTTCCTACTCCAAGTCTTATCAAAAAATATCTAATGATAGCTCCATGTGCAACCACTAAAACTTTTTTTCCCGGGTTCGCAATAGCAACCTCTCGAATAAAAGTAGTTAGTCTTTCGACTAAATTATTTTCGCTTTCCATTCCAAATTTATTGAAAGATCTTCTTTCTTCATCAGTTAATTTATCTAATATTGTATTTACTTTTTCCGCATATTCAGTATTAGGTCTTTTTTCAAATTCACCAAAGTTTCTTTCTCTTATGATTTCTGAAGTAGTTACTTCAAGCTTATGTTCTAAAGCAATTATCTCTGCCGTTCTCTTCGCTCTTAAAAGATCAGAAGAAAAAGCAAGGTCAAATTTTACTCCTTTTAGCTTTTTTGCAACTTTTTTTATTTCTTTAATACCATTTTCCGTAAGAGGTGAATCAGTTTGACCTTGAATAATATGATTGACGTTGTCTTCAGTTTCCCCATGTCTTACGAGATAAAAAGTAGTTAGATTATTCATTGTTTAATATTCCTTTGACTCTAAAGAAACCATTGTGTGTGGATTTAGCATTTGAAAGTGCTTCTTCCTGGGAAAGTGACGGTTTAACTTCATCTTCTCGAGTTATATTTTCAAGACCTGTTACTTGAGAGGTAGGAGAGACATCATCGGTATTCACTTCATCTAATCCTTCAATGTAATTTACTGTTTCTTCAAGTTGAGTTGAAAACTTTTTTTCTTCTTCTTCGGAAAGTGTAAGATTTGCTAATTTGGCTACGTGTTTTATATCAAACTTCATGAGGTAATTATATTCTAAGTACTGAGGCTATTCAATCTCTATTTAGATAATAGTTTTTGAATATATTCATTTGCCTGATTTTCAATTTTATCATCGAGCGGAATTAGCTCTTCTCTATCTGTTGCGAGCTTTATAAGTAAATCAGTAAATTCCGGATTTTTGGGTAAAATAGGCCCATGCATATACGTTCCGTAGCTATTTTTATAAACAGCACCTTCGTATCCATCGTCATTATTCCCATGACCTTTTATTACTTTTCCAAATGGTTTTGTATTAGTACCAAGTACTGTTCTGCCACCATGATTTTCAAATCCTACAATTTGCTTGCTTAGATCTGGAACCAATGGTTCGATGATTATATTTCCAATTAATCTATCGCTATTTTGGTCAGGGCTTTTGGTATTCAAATCGAATATTCCTAAACCGTCAATAATTGTTCCATCACTTTCTTTGTAATAATTTCCCAAAAATTGAAAACCTCCACATACGAACAAACCCGGAATTCCAGAATCAATCATTTCAGATAAAGTTTTATGATGTTTTTTAAGATCTGAATTTACAATATTCTGTTGTTTGTCTTGAGCTCCTCCCATAAGTAAAATATCGCACTTTCCGAGTGTTTGGTCTGAAAATCCTGGATTGAGATATTCAACTTCTGTTTTTATTTCTCGCCAGTTAGAGCGTTTAATAAGAGTGAGTATATTTCCTCTATCTCCATAAATATTCATAAGTTCTGGGTAAAGCCAGCCAATCTTTAAAATTTTTTTCATAATATTTTTTTTCCTGTTAATATTTTTCTAATATCAAGCATGGCGGAATAATTAGGAAGTATAAAAAGCGTTTCTTCTGCTTCCAAAGAATTAATCATGTTATCAAGAAGAACTTGGAAATTTGAATTGTGATGTGCGAAAAACTCAGCGTACTTAATTCTGAGACTCATATCAAGCGTTCTGTCGCCTGAAATTCCAATGTTCATATCTTTAGTTAGTAATTCTTCAAGATTTATATCCCAAATCCAACTAATATCACGACCATCTGGGATTCTATCGTTTAAAATAAACATTATGTTCTTACCATCCAATTCCTTTATGGTTTCTAAGCTCTGGTTAAAGCTTGTTGGATTTTTTGACAAGAATAGTTGAACATTTTTTCCTTTATATATAATTTTTTCTCCTCTCCCAAAAGCTGGTGTAAATTTGTTAAATGAATCTTGAATTATGGCTTTTTGAATTCCCTCGAGATTTAAGACTAGATAGGCGGCAATTGTGTTGTACTTGTTATAGGTTCCTGGAAGGGGATAAGTAGTAGATAAGTCTAAGTCTAAAATCGGTCTTTTCAATCCACATTTATTACATTTCCAAACGCCAAGATGAGAGAAGTATACTTTTTCAAAAGATAGTTTACTCGAACATTTCGGGCAATAAATTGAATCAGCGCCATGCTTAGTCAATTCGTTTCCTTTCTCTGAAAGACCGAAATATTTTACCCGTGCCTTATTGTCTTTACCCAGGAATGAGACTTGAGGATCATCAGCGTTTAAAATAAGAGTATTTTTGGAAGTTAAATTTCTAAATGAGTCTTTCCATTTCTTCGTTATCGAGTCAATTTCTCCATATCTATCTAATTGGTCTCTAAATAAATTAAGACAAATTATAAATTCGGGATTAGATTGTTCTATAGCTTTTGGAAGTGCATTCTCATCGCACTCAAAAATTAAATATTCGGCATCTAGCCTCCCAAGGCCTGGCCTTGCGAGGCTAAAGTTATAGGACTTAATTAATGTAGATGCTAGGCCGTTAAGTAAATTTGCCCCTGATGCATTATGGATTACATTTTTCCCAGCGGAAGTTAAAGCATGTGAAATTAAAGCTCCTGTTGTGGTTTTGCCATTCGTTCCTGCAATGATAATTACTTTAGTTTTGGAGTTTGATAAGACATTTTTGATAAATTTCGGATTAAGTCTTAACGCTATGTGACCAGGCCAGGTTGACCCGTTTCCCAGATTTAAAATTTGGCTAAAGAAAATAAAAGCTTTACCAAACAAAATTATTAGGAGATTGATCATGAAGATATTGTAGCATTAGAGATCCTTTGACGCACTTTGTTTCATGAGAATGCTCTGAATCACATCGAACGGAGAATTTTTATTCGTTCTTCAAGTGGGGGGTGAGTATTAAAAAGCCCCGTAAACATGTTTTTGACTTTTTTATTATCGAAAGGGTTTTCAATAAATAAATGTGCAGTAGCATTGCTTGCTGTTTTTGGTGGGGTGTGATCATTTTTAAGTTTTTCTAATGCGGAAGCTAGTCCCTCAGGATATCTTGTTAGAAGCACACCTGAAGCATCAGCCAAGAGTTCTCTTTTGCGGCTTACTGCCAGGTGAATTAAGGAAGCTGCAATTGGGGAAAGAATTGCTAAAACAATTGCAATCACGAGAAATATTGCGTTACCTTTATTATTATCCGAATCTCTAAAAAAAGTCATTCTAATGAATAAATCTGAAAGGATAGCAACAAATCCAACGAGCACAGCGATAACACCTGCGAGTCTAATATCATAATTTTTAATATGGGAAAGTTCATGTGCGATAACACCTTCAAGTTCCGTGTCGTTCATTATGTCTAAAAGTCCAGTAGAAGCTGCTACGACTGCGTGCTTTGGATCTCTGCCTGTTGCAAAAGCATTAGGAGATCTGTCTTCGATAACATATATTTTAGGAAGTGGAAGACCTGCTCCAATCGCAAGATTTTCTACAGTTCTATAATACTTAGGATATTCTTCTTTTTTTATCTGTCTTGCTCCGGATGTGGCAATAACAAGCTTATCTGAGTAATAAAAGCTTCCAATACTCATTACGCCAGCTATTACAAGAGAAAGGCCGGAAAAGCCTAGAGCGCTGAACCCTAAAGCTTTACTCATTACATAGACTAAGGTTGTGATGAAAACCACAAAAAGAGTCATGATTATCCAAGTTTTCCACTTGTTTGCAGAAATGGCTCCGTAGATGTTCATATGTTTAGAAGCTTACTTTAACGTTTTTTCTCTCTTCTTCAGTTGCTCCGAAGAACTCCGCAGGTTTAAAATTTAATACTTTAGCAAATAAAACATTTGGGAAGATTTGAAGCTTAGTGTTATAGTCCAAAACATTTGAATTATAGAATTGTCTTGAATATGCTATTTTATTTTCTGTATCCGATAATTCATCCTGAAGAGCTTTAAAGTTTTCACTTGATCTAAGTTGAGGATAAGCTTCAGCTACGGCAAAAACTGATTTTAATGCATCAGTTAGCATATTATTTACTTCTGCTTTTTTCTCAGGAGTCTTAGCGCTCATTAAATCACTTCTAAGTTCTGTTACTTTTGTAAATACGTCTTTTTCCTGTTTTGCGTATCCTTTAACTGTCTCAATTAAGTTAGGGATAAGATCAGTTCTTCTTTTAAGTTGAACGTCGATCTGAGAAAATGCTTCGTTGACTCTAAGTTTTGCAGCGATAAGAGAGTTATATAAATATAGAGCGAAGAGCACTAGTGCTCCAACTACTACTGCGATAATTATGGTAACCATGTTCATAACTTAAACCATTCTACAACATCTTTATGCTTTGCGCAATTTATTATGTCAGTTTCTTTTGCCCAGCCACGCCTCGCCTGAGAGACTCCGTAGGGCATTAGCTCCATTTGGTCTACCTGGTGAGAATCAGTATCAATCGTCATCTTTACTCCTAAATCTACTGCCATTCTGATAAGTGGTCCTTCCAGATCCAATCTATTAGGATATGCATTAATTTCCAGGGCTTTATTGTTTTCCAAACAAAACTTAAAAAGCTTCTCAAAATCTACTTCATAGCCTGTCCTTTCATTAAGAAGTCTTCCAGTGGGATGAGCCAGGATCTTTGCTTTTTTATGGCTTAAACCCTTTATAATTCTATTTGTCATTTTTTCTTTATCCATTTTAAATACACTGTGGATTGATACAATTGATCCATCCAGCTCCATAAGCGCTTCGTCAGGGAGAGCTAGTGATCCATCTGGCAGAATATCTGTTTCCATGAGTTTGAAGATAGGGAATTTGAGCTTTTTAGAAATTCTGTCAATCTCGTCATTTCTTTTTTTAATTAAATTAACTATTTGAGATGTAGTATGTTTTGATTGGGAAGGATTATGTTCAGAAAATCCAAGATATTCGTAACCAAGTTCTTTAGCCTTTAAAGTCATTATTTCTATCGAACTTTGACCTTGGTCATGAGATTGTTCGACAGGAAAACTGGAATGAAGATGGAAGTCCCCTTTAACATCTTTTAGATCAATTATTTTTGGCAATTTATGTTTTAATGCTAGTTCTATTTCTCCGCTATCTTCTCTCATTTCTGGAGGAATAAAATCCATTCCCAGTGCTTCATAGAAATCTTCTTCCCTGGAATATTTTTTAACTTTTTCTGTTTTTACATTTTTTATCCCTTTTTCGTTAAGTGAAAGACCTTTTTTTAGTGCTAGTTCACGAAGATGTACGTTATGTTCTTTACTTCCTGTAAAGTGCTGGAGAAGTGAGCCCCATTGATCAGGTTCCAAAACAAGAAGATCAATTTGTGCGCCTCCCGTTGTAAGTAGGGAAGACCCGCTCGGTCCTTTCTCAATAATTCGGCTCGCTCTTGGATATTTTGTGAAGTGATCAATTGTCTTTGACGGATCTTTAGAAACTACTGCGATGTCAATGTCACCTACTAATGTCTTTCTTCGTCTTAAAGAGCCAAGAGGCATCGCTTCTTTTACATTTTTATCCAGATTAAGATAGTCAAGCATGTCAGAAGCAATTTCTCCTGCATATGGAAGAAGCATTTTTGTGGTTTTTCCAAATCCTTTTTTATATTCTTCTAAAGCTCTTAAAATGTCAGATTGGGATTTTTCTCCAAAACCTTCAAGTTTGGCAATTTCTCCTTTTTCTGCGATCTTCTTTAGATCTTCAATCGCAGTTTCATTTTTATTGAGTTTAAACTCTGTTGCTAATCTATATGCTTTTTTTGGTCCAATAGAAGGCACTTTCATAAGTAAAAATACTGGTTGGGGAATTCCTTTCATCACTTCTTGAAAGTGTGCAACTTTTCCAGTTTTTAGAAGTTCTTCAAGCCTAAGTTTGAGGGTAGCTCCAATACCGGGGATTTGGTCAAGTTTTCCCTCCTTGTAGAGATCGTTTATTTGAGTGGATAAACCCTCAATAGCGTCAGCTGCATTTTGATAAGCAAGGAGTTGAAAGCGGAATTTTGCCTCATTTTTTATAGAATAGGAAGCTGCTACATCTCGGAAAAGCTGCGCAATTTCATTATTAGTCATGACTGGATAATAACACTTAGAAAATTTCTCATCAAGCAAAGGATTGACCTTAAGCTAGCCTCTTTGGTAGAATATGGTCCTACCTTAAGTTAGCTTGGGGTGGTAGCTCAGTTTGGTTAGAGCGCTTCCCTGTCACGGAAGAGGTCGCGGGTTCGAGTCCCGTCCACCCCGCATAGATAGATTGTCCTACCAATTAAATTGACCCCTTGCATCATTAAAAATAGTTTGTTATAAAAGTACGCATATGGCAGCTAAAAAGAGGTCTACAAAAAAGAATTCTAAGAAAAACACAAAACCTTCAGAGCCAATTGAAGTTTCGACTCCTAAAAATAAATTCGCAAAAGATATCTCAACTCAGCTAAAGCTTAGTGAATCTTATATATCATTAGTGCTTGGTGCTGTAGTTGTTTTGGGAATTTCAATAGTATTTTTTCTCTTTATAAAAGAGAGTGGGCTTGAAGGGACAACACCTTTAGTTGATGAAAAGGATATACCTCAAATTGAAGCTCCGGTAAACGAAATGAGTTACACGCTTCAAGAGGGAGAAGGTCTTTGGGATGTAGCAGTCAAGTTTTATGGAGATGGATTTAGATGGATTGATATTGCGAAGGCAAATGGACTTGAAAATAATCCTGATAATATAGCTCCTGGAATGAAGCTTATAATTCCTCAAGCTGCACAATAGTCTCGTGATATAATTTTCTCATTGCGGGATTAGTACACCGGTAGTATGCTACCTTCCCAAGGTAGAGAAGCGAGTTCA
>CAZMGC010000023.1:6464-16481 GCA_964565795.1 uncultured Gammaproteobacteria bacterium | reverse complement strand
TGGAGAATATAAGTTTGTAAAAACCGTAATTGACTCAGAAGAAAAAGCCAAGCAGATTGAGAATGAATTAAAGGAGATTGGATTTGTAGTTAAAGATATTGCAAATAAGCAGATGCGAAGAACTCCACCTCCTCCTTATACAACCTCCACTCTTCAGCAGGATGGCGCGCGTCGTATGGGATTATCTGGAAAACGCACGATGAGTGTCGCTCAGAAGCTATATGAAGAGGGATATATTACTTATCATAGAACTGATTCTGTGAGTATAGGAGAAGCGGCGAAAAAGCAGATGAGTGATTATGTTAGATCTCAATTTGGAGAAAAATATTTAGCAGATAAGCCTAGATTTTATAAAAATAATTCTAAGAATGCGCAGGAAGCGCATGAAGCGATAAGGCCATCCAAGATTAATGTAAGCGGAGCGCAAGTATCTCAGGATTTGGGCCCACAATACGGAAAACTTTACGAGCTTATTTGGAGAAGAGCATTAGCGACTCAAATGGCAGATGCGATAACAGAGTCTACAGTTGTTATGGTAGACGCAGGTAAAGGCGCATATACATTAAAAGCAAATGGATCAGTATTAGTTTTTGAAGGATTTTTAAAAATTAATCCCGCAGCTTTAGAAGATAAGCGCTTGCCTGAATTCACTGCTGGAGAAAGTTTGAATTATGTTTCCAGTGCTTCTGAATTTCATGAGACATTACCTCCACCTAGATATAATGATGCTTCGATCATTAAAACTCTTGAGGAAAAAGGAATTGGTCGTCCTTCTACTTATGCCACGATTATTTCTACAATTGAAGCGCGAGGTTATATAGAGCGCGAAGAAAGTAGATTTAAGCCAAACCCAGTTGGAGAAGCAGTAAATGACTTTTTGGTAGAAAATTTCTCTACGGTGGATGATATTCCATTTACTGCAAATATGGAAGATGAGTTAGATTTGATAGCTGACGGGAAAAAAGAATGGATTCCTGTTATGAAAGAATTTTACGGTCCATTTGAAAAAAGTCTAGGAAAAGTTAAGGATGCAAAGAGAGTAAAAATTGAGACAGAAGGAACAGGGGAAAAATGTCCAACCTGTAAAGAAGGAGATGTGGTTGTTAGATCAGGAAGATTTGGAAAATTTTTATCTTGCTCCAGATTTCCGGAATGTAAATATACAGCTCCATTTACCCAGGAAACAGATAGGCTTTGTCCAAAAGATGAGGGGAAAATTGTTATTAAGAAAACAAAAAAGGGAAGAAGATTTTACGGATGCAGTAATTATCCCAATTGTGATTTCGCCGCATGGAAGCTAGAAGATATTAAACCTCAAGCTGCAATTGTTTAATTTGTTAGCGATAATCCACCAATTATAAATGCTGCTAGAAATGAAAGAGCTATAAATCCAATTGCGATAATTGCGCCTTTTTTTGAGAGAAATCGGGGAGTGGGGTGGGCTGGGGTCGGGAACGAATTTTTTTCGCCTCCTAAGGCCAGGCCTTGCGAGGTTACATGGGTTTCAGATTTTAAATTTGGATTATCTGTTGGTGCTTCTGGATTCATTAATTGATTTTTATACTATTAACAACTTGATCGAAAACTGCTTCGTTAAGAATTTCTCCTGAGTGTTCAACTACTAAAGCGCCCTGCCCGTATTTCAAAAAAACATACAGCGTTGGAATTCCAGCGCCAACACCGTCTTTAATAGTTCCGTACATTTTTACTCCACCTGGGATTTCTTTTTCCATAGGAGAGTTTAGATTATTTCTTGCGGCTTTTAATGCCTGATCATAATTATTTTTTACACCTTGGCGTCTTGCATCAATATTTATTCCAGCTTCACTTGGAATACTTTCTCCATCTTTGAAAACTACATAATAGCTTTTTTCTAATTCATTAAATTTATAGTCAGAAGGATAAGAAAATGTGATACCATCTTCTTCAAATTCAGTCGCTCCGGGAATTGAAGTCCTTTCGATTTGTTCTTTTTCATTATCATCAATAAATTGCGGATCATCTACAGATTTATTTTTATTAAATATAAAAAATCCTAAAATTCCAATCCCGATTATTACAATTAACACAACAGGAATGAAAAGTTTTTTTAAATTTTTAGGACTTGTATTGTGTAGATTATTATTCTGATTTTCCATCAGTTAAATTTAATAGATTTTACTAAATTATCCAGTTCTAGTTCTAAGGCCTTATTTTCAGTAGAAACAGTTACATGAACACTGAAGCTGTCTTTATTATTTGTTCCTGTCGTATGGTAATCATATGAAGTTGAATTATCACTCTTTCTGACATACTTAAATCCGTCTTTGCCCCCAATTTTTACAGGAGTTTCATTTATAGCATCGTCAATTCTAATTTCAGAAAGTTCTACATCTGAGAAGCCTAAATTCATATCAGGTCCGGTGTTCGAATCTGGAATACCTAAGTTTATATCTTCAAGTATTACCCCACAACAAAGTTCAGTATTAGTTGGATTCCATGCTGCTGGGTAATTAAATGAAACATGCTGACCTGTATAAGTTTTCCAAGTAGAAGTATCTACTGATGAATCTGTGAATTTGAAAGTGGATAAAAATTTATTAAAGTCATCTTGATTATTTGAATTATTTTCATTGTTAACAATGATGTAATTATTTCCGTTTTTATTAAAAATTACTCTTTTTTGATGTGTTTGATTTTCAACTGTACTCGTTACCTCAACAACTATTGCCTTTTGATCTCCAATAATCATGTTGCCAATATATTTGAATAATGATGTATCTAGGGTAATGCTATCATCTTTTGAAGTTAAGCCTCTTAAAGTATTTATTGTCTCTGAGTCAATAAAATTATAGCTGGAAGGATTTTTAACTAAGAATGTATCTGGAGCTGCAAGAATATCATAGGTTGAAAATGTGCCCTGAGGAGAATCAATTTTTTTAAAGCTAGCTAAATAAAAAGGATTTTCTATTTCATTTGTTTCGAGCGTAGAAGGATATTTAATACTATATCCATATTTAGACCCAGTAAATGTTTTCCAGTCTGCTGTAGGATCAGGGGAAGGAGAGTCTTTATAAATATCCGGAATTGGAGTTGGATTTATTATTGCTTGTGTATTTTTATTTATGTTTTTCCCAAGAAATATTCCACCTACTAGAAATGCGATTAAAGCAGACATGATAATAAATCCCCAGAAAAATTTGCTTTTTAAAAATCCTGTAGTACTCTGGCCTCCCAAGGCCTGGCCTTGCGAGGCTAAGTGAGCTGGGATTTGTTTTTCAGCCTGCCCGACATTGCTATGCTCAGTCACTTGCAGGCGGGGAAGTGGAAGATCTGTTTGAGGTTTTGGAAGTAGCTCCTGTTCTGGGGATTTATTTTCCATTAAAGAGTTTTAATTGATTTTACAATTTCTTCAATCTCATTCATTATTTCAGGATCTGAATTTACTACTCCAGTTGTTACGCTTATATGCCCTATGCTTGTTGGAGCACCATAAGAATCTTCAGTTGAGCTTTTCTGACAATAAGAGTATGACATTTTACCATTGCTAGGAACTTCTGTTTGTCTAAGAGTTGCGAAGCTAGTTACTAGATCAGTATATTCATTATTTCTATAATCACTGGCTGGCCCTTCAGGTAGGTCTCCTTCGTAAATGCACATAGCGCCTCCCGTCGCTGCCTGATAAATTTTAAGCACATAGCCGTTTTTTGTAAGAGTAACTGTTGAAATTGGGGTAACTGCCTCATCTCTTTGCTCAGATAGGTTCCAATCAGCTGGGTGCATAAGAGAGTAGCCCACAAATGACAACTGAGATAATTTTTCAGATGTGAAAGTTTGATTAAGTTTTGAAGAACTTGTTGCTTCTGTAGGTTCTATTGTCGGGGTTTCTTCAATTACTTCTTGTGTTTGTTCCTGAGCAGGAACTGGCTCATTTTTTGTCATCATATTTTTCCAGTAAAAAATCCCGACTGCTGTGAGAATAATAAGAAGTAAGACCACGATTAAGAGAATTGGAAGTTTTGATTTTATACCGCCTGGGTTTTTTGGAGCTACAGTTGTTGTGTTTGCGTTTTGAGGAGGAGTGTTAGCAGGCGTAGCTGGAGGAGTAGTCGATGATGGCGCTTGGGTTGTGGGTGGAGATGCGACTGGGGCTTGAGCAGAAGGTGTTTGGTTTGAATTTTCGTCCATAGATAGAGTATTTCAAAATACGGGTTTTATGTCAACGTTCCCCGTTGCAAGCAATAAATTATTCGCCGGGGCATGGAGAAAATTCACAATTAGGTCCAGTTCTCCCTACAAAACTTCCGTCAGGGCACATCATGGCTTCTTGAGTACAAGCTGTACCATTTGAATTGGGAAGAGGTGTTGGGGTTACTTTGACTTCTGGAATGGCTATATTTTCATAACTAAATCTTTTATCGTGAAGTGTCAAATATGCCCAAAAAATCCCAGCAGCTATTAAAAACAAAACAAAAATTAACGTGAAATGCACTTTATTTGAATAATGATGTGCGCCATGCCATCTCTCTCTAGATTTATTTTCCATGTTAGATGCGGGTGGCTAAAATAATAAGAACTAATAATACTGTAACCTGTCCAATTATTCCCCAAGGCTTATCAAGTCTATTATCAAAAGTTTTTTGAAATCTATATACCAGATTAAAAAAGATCGGCTTTTTAATTTTAAAAAATACGAATGGCGCAGATGCCCAATCTAAGAATTGTGCTGCAAAGACCATAACTAATGCATAAGTTATATCTGTTTGAGGGAAAAGAGTGACAACTAAGAGTATAGAAATTAAATAACTAAAAATTACGTCACCTACGGCTTCTATTACAAATCTATCGTGTGGTTTTTTGTCTCTGTTTGTTCCTATGTCCCAATGGGGGAAAAGATCTGCTGCTATATGAGAAAGAACCGCTAGGGGAATTCCTATGACCGGATTTGGGATTGCTACGGCAATAACTGTACCAACTACTGCATGTCCTGTCGCTGTCATAAGTGTATTTTATTATGATCCGGAGTTTTTTTTATGTCAATAGAAAACTTGACTTCAGAAAAAATTTATATCAATAATTAATAAGATGAATAAGTTAATTATTCCTTTGCTCGTTTTTTTATTCCTTTCTGTAACTCCCGCTGCGCTTGCTCAAAATAAAAATATTTTTCCTGCTGTAACTAATGGACCAGGACATATTCTTCCTGACAGTCCAATTTACTTTGTAGATAATTTATATCAAGAAATTAAATTAGTATTAGCATTTACTCCAGAAAAAAGAGCTCTTGTTAGGAATGAAATAGTTGGAGAGAGAATGGCGGAGCTTCGAGTAATGCATGCAAGAGGAAGTGAAAGAGGAGTATTAAATGCACTTTATGAATTATCAAGAGAATCTAAAGCGTTATCTGCTGATCTTAAGGATGCACAGTTAGCAGGGGGAGATGTTACAAAAATTGCGAAAACTATAAATGATTCTTTAAGGCTTAACAGGCAAGTTTTAGCTATAGCATCAAATGGATCTTCTGAAGAGCTTTCGCTTAAATTAGATTCTGCGAATGAGTCACTTTTAATCGCAAAGGTTAATGTAGAAGGTTACTTAAATCCAACAGACTTTGAGGGAGCAGTAAATGAGGATTTGGAGGATGAAGTTGAAACGGCAGTATTAGGAATTGAAACCCAGGCTGTAAGTGCAGATAAGAAGTTAGAAAAACTGGAAAAAAGAGCGCAAATTGAAGCAGAAAATGAAGCCAAAAAAGCTCTTGCAGAAGAAAAAGTTGAAGCACAGAAAACTGCGGTTAAAGAAATGATTCAAAAGAAAAAAGAAGCACGCGAAAAAAGAAAAAAGATTCTTGAAGAAAGAAAGAAAAAGCTTCAAGAAGCTAGAGAAGCATTAAAAAAATCCAAAGAAGCTTCTCAGAAATTAAAAGAAGCTAAGAAAACTAGGGAAGAGTTAAAGAAGATATCTCCAGTTCCTACTGTTGCGGTAGAGTAATAGTTATTCCAATTCTTCGCGTTTGTTGGCTGCGAATAAAAACCACTGTTCAAAAAATCCAATTGTTCCTTTAAATGGCGCTTCGATTAAAAAGTCTATAACTAAAAGTAAAAAATTAATTTGAGAAATTCCTTCAGTTAGGCTTCGACCCACTTTTACAATCGGAATAAATAAGAAATCAAAGAATGGAGTAAATATGCTTTGTTTTTTTGTAACTGTATAAACATGAGCTGTTTGATAGATTCTGTATGAAAGAAAAGAAATGATTGCTATAAAGAAAATGAATATTCCTTTACTTAAAATATTAAAATCTAAAAGGCCTAAGACATACCAAATTCCACTAAAAGTTCCAATGATTGACAGGAACCATAGGAGAGAAAAAATATAATCGTAAATATTTTTTTTGTTGGTTTCTTTTAGGCTTACAGTAATGTGATGGTTAAGAGAAGGTTCTTCTTCTGAAAGAAGCTTTTGAATATCTTTATAAATAATTTCTGAATTTTCTTTAGATGGCGTTCTTATGCTGAGTCCTACTATTACCATAATTAAAGGAGGAAGTGCAGTGTTAAGAATTATTGAAGTCCACTGGATTCCTCCTAGGAATATGCTTTCAAATGTTCCTTCAACTGCTAATGCAAGAATTGCTTTTGTGAATAAAATGAAGATAAAACTTCTTACAATCGCGGTTTGGACCTTTTGGCGAATAAGGGAATATCTGTTATCGCATGTATCAAATACTAAATCTTTAAAAACGCTCTCATCTTTTACAATCTCTTTTATATTTCCTTTTTCGCGGTTTAAAACATCATATAGAATTGAAAATGACGGAGTTTTTTTTCTGATGTGATTTGCGATTTTTTCTTTCCTAGGATAGCTAAGTTGTTTTTTAATTTCTTTGTATCCAGTCTCAAAATTTGCAGCTACCTGATCTACATTTTCTTCATTTAATTTTCCGAAAATTTCTCTAAAAAGCCTAAATCTTAAAAGTGCGATGTCGTCACCTCCAAAAACTTTTCTAATTGCGATAAAAACTTGAATGTCGCGAGTTTGCTCTGAGTCATCAGTAATTTTTACAGTATCTTTTAAATTCTTAAACATGAAATTTGCTACCGCAGTTTTTTCCCTAGAGGGAATTAGGGTTTGAAGAATTTCGCAGGAAAGAATTTGAAGAGTAAATTCATTTAAATCGTCTCGTCCCATAATTTTCTTTTTAGAAATTAAGTTTTTTAATTTAAGATGAGAAGCTATAGAATTTGCTAGTTCATTAACAATAGATTCCGGGACTGTGGCATTTGGTAAATATCCTGCCCAAACTAATTCGTGAAGTAAATCTTCGGCTAATTTTTTGGGATTTGGTTCTAGGAATAACATGCGCTTAAGCATTCTTTCAATTGCGCGGCGTGGAATTGTTTCCTCACTTCCATAATCCATGGCGGTTCTAAATTTTTCGTAGAAAGAGGCTACTTTAGAGATTAGTTGGTTAACAACAATTTTATCATCATCTTTTTCTTTCTCAACTTTTTCAAAGACATTGATTAAAGAGAGGGCAGTTTTTGATAAATTCGATTCGTCTGGTGGCATTTTTTTTGTAGATTAGATTATAGGTAAAGCCTAAACCTTTTTCAAATGATATAATTTAAGCTATGAAATTAGCAGCAAAAGCACTTAGAAATACAAAACCGACTCCTGAAGAGTTTGCGAAAATTAAGAAAAATCCAATTTATATTATTCTAGATAATGTTTTAGATACTTATAATATTGGTGCCATTTTTAGATTGGCTGATGCAGTGGCAGCTGAGAAAATATTTATTTGCGGAGAAAGTGAAATTCCGCCACACACTCGTATAAAAAAAGCTTCGATTAACACAACTGAATGGGTTAATTGGGAATATGAAGAAACTCCGATTGATGCCATCAAAAAACTTCGAAAAGAAGTAGCGGGAATTCAAATTGTATCAGTAGAGCTTGACTCGAGATCAGTTCCGTATGATGAAGCAGATTACAAATTTCCAATTGCTCTTGTAGTAGGACATGAAACGACTGGGGTAAGCGAAGAAGTTTTAATAGAATCGGATTTGATAGTAGAGCTTCCGATGTTCGGAGTAAACATCTCATTGAATGTTATGGTAAGCCTTGGAATAGTTCTATACGAAGTTTTAGAAAAAAAAGTGTAATTTCCGCTTCAATTTCCTGACATATTTTGATATACTTCTTCGCCTATGGGCTTTGAAAGATTAACAACTGCTGATCAAGCAGCGAATGCTCATCTATATCGCGTTTGGGATCAGGAGGGCGTTGATGATGGGTGGAATCCTCAGGTGAAAGATTTTAATTTTAGAACACTACTTAAATTAGGCGATCTAACTCAAAAACCTATTCATGGTGCAAGTGTTTTGGATGTTGGCTGTGGAACTGGAGATTTTTTCCCTAGCTTAAAAGCAGCAGGAGTTGGTGAATATCTGGGAATAGATGTTTTATCAACATCCATTGAAAAAGCCAGAGAAAGACATCCTGAAGGAACATTTAGACAAGGAGATTTTCTCGTAGAGCCATATGGTGAAAAATTTGATTTTGCATTTTTATCGGGAGCACTAACAATTGCAATTCCTTCTGGAAATACTAGGTTTATGATGCGAATGCTTGCTAGGTTAGGCCAAGTTACAGATAGTGGATTTGCGTTTAATTATCTGACGGGTACAACTCAAAAATTTGATGGGGAAATGCTTACGCATTTTTATCCGAGAGAACTAGTGGCTTTTCTTTGTGACGAATTGTTTCCAGATTCAGATCGATTTGTTATACCTTCTCAGATTGGCGTGAGCATACAAGATACAGTATTCGTAGTAAAAAAACCAAAACCTGAGATATAATTATGCAATGAATAAGTATTCATTGATGCAAAAGGTTGCGAGAGATATTGAAAATTGTAAGGTTTGTAAAATTGGAAAATCTGGAAAAGCAGTAGTCGGCGAAGGTTCACTCGACGCAGAAATAGTTTTTATCGGAGAAGCGCCTGGAAAAACTGAGGCAGAAACTGGAAGGCCGTTCGTAGGTCGGTCGGGAAAATTACTTAGGTCAATGATTACCTCTATTGGTCTCCTCGAAAAAGATATTTATATAACTTCACCTGTTAAATATTTGCCAGATCGTCCTGCCCGCCAATTGCCTGACGGCTCAAGGCGTCCGGCAGGCGGGGGAACACCCACTTCAGAAGATATTGCTCATGGGAGAATTCATCTGATGCGCCAATTTGAAATTATAAAACCTAAGTTTGTCGTTTTACTTGGGCGAGTCGCAGCAGAAGGAGTTTTAGAGAAAAAAGTTTTTGTGGTAAAAGAGCACGGGCAAATTATTGAAGAAAAAAATGGAGTAAAATATTTTTTAACTCTTCACCCAGCAGCAGTTCTTAGATTTCCTAGTAAATATAAATTGGAATTTGAGAAAGATTTTAAGAAACTAAAAACTCTTTTAAATTAAGAGTTTATAGTATTTTCCTACATAATTAACCCTTTAACTTTGATATTCTTTTATATATAATCTCCTTTTCTATATGGGAAAAACGACAAATTTCGACAAGCACACTACAAAAAATCCAATTGGTAAATTATTTTTAAACAATTTTTTAAATACTGTTGTTAAAACTACACGCCCCTTAAATATAGATACTGTTCTTGATGTCGGGTGTGGAGAGGGTTTCACTTTAGCAAGACTAAAAAAAGAAAAAATTGGGAAAACTTATGAGGGGATTGAATATGATGACACAGCAATTGAATTAGGTAAAAAACTTTATCCAACTCTCGATATTAAAAAGGGAGATATTTATAAACTTCCATATAAAGATAATTCTTTTGATTTAGTTATTTGCACTGAAGTTTTAGAGCATTTAGAAAATCCTAAAAAAGCATATCGCGAGCTATTGAGAGTTTCAAGAAAGTATGTATTACTTTCAGTTCCAAATGAACCATTTTTTACAATTCAAAGAATGGCAAGATTTCAAAATATCTTAAAGCTTGGAGCACATCCAGAACATATTCAGCACTGGACTTT
>CAZMGC010000023.1:0-6454 GCA_964565795.1 uncultured Gammaproteobacteria bacterium | reverse complement strand
TGGACTTTTCCTGCATTTATTAAGTTTGTAAAAATTAGAGAAGTAAAGCTAATTACTAAAAAACTTCCAATCCCATGGACAATGGTGGTCGTCAAAAAGAAAACCTCTTAGATTGACAACTCATCAAAAACATTCATATCATTAATTAATGAATGATGGATCTTTTAACAGCGAATCTCCAAGGGAACCTGGTTGGAGGCCTAGATCAGAAAATATACAAAATGTAGACGTAACTTCAAAGTCTAATTTATTTCTTGAGAATACAAGACGAAGTACTAGCTCTAGAATTGTTCAAATTGAAGGACGAGGGTTGCAGATTTTAGGCGCTGGTATAATTGCATACAGTTCTATAATTAGCCCAGACTTGAGAGCTACAATTGCTGGAGCTTTACTTATAAGCGCAGGTAGAATTGCTCAAAGATATTTTAGATAAATTCTAAGTTTGACGAGAATATTTATCTATAGTAAATTTTAATTATGCACGAAACACCGCCAGATAAACCTTTGATGACATTTGCTCCAGATGGTTATATTCCCAGGAGAATGCAGCTCCAAAAGGTAACAGGTGTAAAAATTTCTCGTGCAGAGTTAGAGCCTCCTGAAAAATCAACATCAGCTTCAAAGAATTTCTTAAGGAGATCTATAGATTATTTGTCAACTCATGATGAAGCAAGAGGTATCTTCATTACAACAACTTATGCCACAGCTTCTGGAATATCTTTACATAATGGTTGGTGGCCAGTTGCTGTTGGAATGGGTTTAGTCTCTGTAGGTGCTGGCGCAAACATGCTTTTAAGTATTGCGCGTAAATAAGATGAATCCGAAAGAAATAATTTTAAAAGTTTTAGAAATAATTGGTTATCAGGACGACAAAGAAAAATTTGCAAACGATTTTCTCGGTTTGATTTTGCAAAAATCTATAAATAATCTTGCTGAAAAATTGCCACAAGATAAATTAGATCAATTCAGGCAAAGGGTTAGCTTAACAAGTCCTGAGAAGTTTGAAAATCTTATTAAAGATTATTTTTCTCAAGATGAATTAAATGATTCTGTTAAAACAGTTTCTGAAAATATGTTTAAAGAATATCTTGAAGAAATTAGCCCTACGCTAAGTGATGGGCAGCGGGAAAACTTACAAAATTACTTAAAAAGTTTATCAGACTAAAAAGAAAAAAGTGAAGGAATTTTATCGTCTAGTCCTCTAAATTTTTCGATATCTCTTTCTGTAATTTTAGAAAAAACTTCAGAATCTTCAGAGTTTTTTGTGTATTCTCTGTAAATACTTGGTAATGTTCTTTCAATTAATTCTCCCAATTTTATTTTTTTTGAAGCAGAGATAATTTTACCCCAAGTTTCTCCAGAGTCGCCGTAAGCAAACATATCTAATCCTGTTGCTGGAATTCTTAAGTCATTCTTTCCGTTAAGATAGGCCAGAAGTGGTCTCGGAATAACTAAATTTCTAGTCACTAGCCCATCGAGCGCTTCTAAGCTATCTGAGTCATTTATTTCTTTCATTACTTTTTCATATGCATTTTTTGTTTGAGTAAGATAATATGTCTGCTCATAGCCTCCACCAAGGAATAGTCCATAGTACATAGCTAGAACTACAAAAGTTAGGCTAACACTAGGAATTAATTCATTTTTTTCAATAGCATTTTTAATTTTTTCTGGCTCAAGTTCTATTGAATAAGTTTTATCGAGTGACTCTAATTTGTTCCCATTTCTAAATAACTGCATTCTGTATTTACTGTTTTTTGGAAATCCCCAGAACAAATAGGTTCCAAGTTTTTTTTCATTGTAAAATGATCCGGTAATACCATCAAAATATTTATCTATTAATGGATAAATATTTGGGTTAAATAAAAATTCATGAAGAGTTGTTTTCTTGTAGATGTGATTTGCCAGAATTAATTCGAGTACTAATTTTTCTTGGGCTAAAAATATAAGATTAGGTTTGAATTTATTATATTTTTGAAAAAGTTTTTTAAAAATCCAATAATTTGTAATTGTGATTTGATCTACATAATCGTTCTTGGAAAGTGGATGTGGAGCATTGTAAATAGTTTCAATGAACTGGTTTAATTTTTGAAAAAGTTCCTTACTTATTTCATTATCTCTTAACAAAGAAAGAATATTATTTTTACTTTCTTTTATGCCTTCAGAGTTATACGGATCATGATGGATGACTGGTCTAGCGTCTACAGTATGACCAAGTAGAGTAAATTGATTTAAATTTAATTTACCTTCATCACTAAAAGAATGAAATAGATGCCCCCTTGGGAATTTAGTGTTATTAAATGAAACTCCAGCACAAGCAAGAACTATCACATTTTTCAAATCAGGACGGTTGCTATCAAAATAGGGAAGAGAATTTTCTAAAACTGCATTTAATGTGTCTGGGTGACTTAGGGGAGAAAAGTGTTGTACCGATGAAACGCTATCATTTGTTTTTAGCTGCCTTACAACGCTTTCTGCAATTGTGCTCCCAAGCGTTTTTCTAATGTGTTCATATACGACATCTCCTAATTCTTTTTTACGCAAACGAATTATTTTATTTCTATTCTCTCTTATATGGGACTTAGAATAATCAAAGAAATTTTTTTCTCCGTTTTCATAATATAAATTAGAAATATTTGGTCTAGATGTAAAAACAGCTTTTTTAAATTTTTCAAAAATTTCCTCAGATAATTTTAGTGAGCTCGTGTTTATCCCATTGTCGAAAGCCTTATAAGATTGGTTTGATCTGTTTTCGACATCGCTTTCTTCGTCGGTATAATTAAGTTGAGATTTTTTAATATCATTGGGGTCCATAAATTTTCAGATATTCTACAACCAAAATTTTATTTTGTCTATTTTAGATCATTCTAAAATTATTGAAATAGTTTTGCTCCAATTGTATAATTATCGCTTACAGATTATTTAATTTCAATGAAAAATCAAACAAATATTTTAAATACTTTGGAGATTTCAAAGGGAAAAATTCTTAAAAATTTAAAATTACTACAGAATAATCCGCATAAAATTAAAATCTCTCCTGTTCTGAAATCAAACGCTTATGGTCATGGGATAGATCTAGTGGGTAATATTCTTGACGAGCAAGACATCCCTTTTATTTGCGTAAATTCATTTTATGAAGCAAACCTTTTAAAGGAATCAGGAGTAAAAAGCGATATTTTAATTATGGGATACGTAGACGAATTAGATCTTAAAAAAGAAGAAGATTTTATATTCGCAATATTTGATTTGGATTATGCCAAAAAAATAAATTCAATATATAAAAATGCGAGAGTTCATGTAAATATCGAAACAGGACTTCATAGGGAAGGAATTGATGTTTTAAAATCGCAGAATTTACTTAATGAATTAAAATTACTTAATAATATTAAAATCGAAGGAGTAATGTCTCATTTAGCTTGCTCGAATGATCCTTTCTGTGAGACAACAAAAAATCAGCTAAAAAATTTCAGACTAGCCAAGGAAATTATAATGGAAAATGGAATCAATCCGAAGTGGTTTCATCTTGGAGGCTCACTAGCGCTACTAAACAATTTAAACGATGAGTGTAACGTTGTCAGGTGCGGTAAGGCTCTTTTTGGAATTGCGCTCAATACTTCATATGGAGGACAACAGTTAAAATCAGATAATACAAATAAAGATTTTCTTCAAACTTTAGTTCTTAAAACAAAAATTGCACAAGTTAAAAAAGTAAATAAAGGCGAACATGTAGGTTATGCTGATATGTTTATCGCAAAAGACGATATGACAATCGGAGTTCTACCAATTGGATATTATGATGGACTAGATCGAAGATTAACTAATAAAGGGAAAGTAAAAGTGAATGGTAAATACTGTGAAATATTGGGACTTGTTGCAATGAATCTAACAGTGATTAACCTATCGGAAATTGAAAATCCTTCGCCTGGAGATGAAGTTATAGTATATTCAAATAATTCAGAAGATTTTAATTCTTTAGATTATGCTGCGAAGCTTTGCGAAACTCTTCCTCAAGAGCTTTTGGTTAGACTTCCAGTAAGTCTTACAAGAATTGTAGTTGATTAAAAACTAAAGAGGGGAGATATTTTCTGATCGAGTCCTCGGAACTTTTCAATATCCCTCTCATTTAGCTTAGATAATTTTTCATATTCAGGGTCACTAACTGCATATTCTCTGTAAAAGGAAGGAAATGCTCTTTCTAAAAGTTCTCCGACAGTTACATTCTTTGTTTCGTTAATTAATTTACCCAGGTTTTCTCCTTGGTTACCATAGAGAATTAAATCAAGACCGGTTGCAGGAAATCTTCTGTCTTCAGGGCCTGATGCAAATGCGATTAGAGGGCGGGGGATTACATAATTTGTGGTAATTAAATTTTCAATTGCTTCCAAATTTTCTGAATCGTTTATTTCCTGTAAGAGCTTAGTATAGGCACCTTTCATAGTTGTCAAATTGTTGACTTGTTCATTTCCGCCACCAAGAATTAGTCCATAGTAGAATGCTAAAACTAGGAAAACTAGAGCAACACTTGGAATTAATTTTTGATTTTCAATCGCATCCTTAATTCCACCTGGAGTTAGCTCAACTGAAAAATTATTTTCCCCAACTAACTTTCCATCTAATAGTTGGATACTTATTTTTTTACCACTTGGAAGATATCCCCAGAAAAGGAAAGTGCCACTATTATTTTCTTTAGAAAAAGCTCCTGTAATTCCATCGAAATATTTTTCAAAAAGAGATTGGTGTGATTTTTCAAAAAGAATCTTGTTAATAATTGTATTTTTGTCCAAATGATTTTTAAGAATTAAATCCAGAGTTATTTTTTCCTGGGAAAGATAAATGAGATTTGGTCTGAACTTATTATATTTTTGGAAAAGTTTTCTGAATATCCAATAGTTGGTAACAGTTAGTTGATCTACATAGTCATTTAGAGAAAGTGGGTGAGGGGTGTTATATATTTCATTTATAAATCCTCCAATTTTTTGCTTCGTTTCTTTTGAAATTTTCCCTTCTCTTTCAAATGCCAGAAGCCAATTTTGACATTCTTTAATTCCTTCGGCCCCGTAAGGTTCATGATGGATAACAGTCTGAGCGTCCACTGTATGACCAAAAAGAGTTACATCTTCTGTATGCAGAATGCCATTTTCGTATGAATGGAAAATATGACCTCTTGGGAATTTAGTGTTATTAAATGAAACAGCGGCACATGCTAAAACAATTACATTTTTTAAGTCGGGTCTATTGCTATCAAAATAAGGAAGAGCGTTTTGTAGAATAGTATTAAGAGAATCGGGATGTCCGAGTGGGGAAGAGTGTTGAACTGTTGAAACGCTTGAGTTTTCTTTAAGTTGTCTTACTACACTTTCAGCAATCGTACTTCCTAACGTTCGTCTAACTTCTTCATAAAAGGTCTTAGCTAATTCATCTTTCCTTGTTTTTATTATTTTATTTCTATTTTCTCTTATGTGAGATTTAGAATAGTTGTAAAAAGTTGTATCTTTAGTTGCTTCGTACATCTTCTCGACATTTGGTCTAGCTTTAAAAACTCTTTTCTTGTAGTCATCGAAGATTTCAGATGTTAGCTTAAACTCACTGGGAATAGAGCCAATATTAAAATCCTTAGGTGAAATATTTTGTCTTCCACCAGAATCATTATCGATTTCTAAAGCTGAAATTTGAGGAGAATTACTCATAAAATAAGGTTATATTTTACTACTACTGGAATTTTTTGTCCATCATGCTTCGTTTTGATATGCTTGACAATTAAATTAAATAGGCATAGATTTTATATATCAAGTGTTTTTCTAGTTTTCTTTATGTCAGCTATATGCTTGATTTTTGTTAAGAGAAATACTATAATGTCACTTCTTGGAGGGGTCGCATAGCAGGTCTAGTGCACCCAACCGGTTTTCGGGTAAGTTCCTGTTTGACAGGAGCGTACGTTCGAATCGTACCCCCTCCGCAATACATAATGTCGTTTAGCGACTTTAATTAAAACCTCAAGTTTTGACAACTCTCCTCTTAAATGATATAAGACGTGTGCAATATGGCAAATCCAGACAGAAGATTAGGCTTAATAGGCGTGGCGAGTTTGGCGGGCTTAGCAGGTGGAACTATGTTTCTCACTGCTGAAGCTGAGTATAGAAGACTTGAAGCCCAGAGGACTTCAATTATAACTTCTTCTTCAGGCACTACTGTTTTTGAATCTCCTAGGTATCAAGAGATTAATAAGGGCATGGAGAGTACATTATTTCTCGCAGCTGGAAGTGGAGTAATTCTCTCTCTTTCGGTAGGTAGTTTACTAGCGGTTACTGGCCTAGCAATTTCCCCTAAAGGAAAACCCGATTCAGCCTAATACTTATTGACTTTAACCACCCTCACGCTTATAATGTCTAATACATATGTAGAGTCATATCGCCAGAATTAGGTTTTTAAACCCGCTTCAGGCGGGATTTTTTGTCTT
>CAZMGC010000022.1:0-17710 GCA_964565795.1 uncultured Gammaproteobacteria bacterium | reverse complement strand
CGAACCCTCGTATCAACTTTGGAAAAGTTGTGTTCTACCATTGAACTACACCCGCGATTCTTTAATTTTATCAAACTTGGCTTTTGAGAGCAAATTAAAAATTATTTAGTGCTATAATTTAACCTCGTGGAGCTTGCACAACAGGTGTCTGTTGGGTAATTAGTGGCACTTGACCTTCTGGTACTGAAGTAATTTTGGTATAAAATCCTGCTCTTTCTACAGCCAATACGCTTACTGCCTCATCTTGAACTGTTGTGCCTCCACTAAATGCTACTGCTCCGATGAAATCTCTAAATTCTGGATCTGCAAATACAGGCACACCTCCACCTGCTGTGCTTCCAACTTGTTTAGCTAGCTGTGCTTCAGTCAATCCAAGTTCAACCATTTTTTCCCCAAAACCACGGGAAGACATTCGGTAATTAAGAACAGTTTTTACTTTAGCCTCAGCAACCTTCTTATGCGGAGGTCTAGCGGTACCGTATGACTCTGCTGTAAGCAAAAGTCCCTCTCTGTCAACAATTACAATAATTCCTCCTGAAACTCTTAACTCCAAAGCTGCTTCAAGCCCTCTATCTCTCATTAATCTCCCTGCTTCATGACCTAAAACTTTTCGTTCGTTGATCATTCCTTCAATTGCTCTTGCTTTATCTGCGTCAAATGCGTCAGTCATGCGTGCAGTATAACAATTTAATTTAGTTTGTCAAATGGGGCATTTTACAAAATTAACTTTCATCAAGCGTTCCATCTATACCCTCTGGTATTTCGTCCGCGCCTACTCTAATTTCAGTATTTGCAAGTAAAGATTTTCCAGGAGAATCAGGTAACTTGATTCTTCCATCGAAAACTGCTGTTAAAACATCCACGACTCTAACTCTCAGAAGTGTTTGTGGGTCATCTCCCGTTAGCTCCTTTACCATTTTTTTGCCATTTTCCTGCAGTAATTTGGATCTTTTTACAGGATCATTAACTATTTCATCATCGACTACCATAGCAATATTTAATAAGTTTAATAACGGCCGTGCTATTGGATGTCTAACAGATGAAAATGTATAATCAGGGGGTTGCCCTGAGGGAGCACTTCTATCTGTTATTCCAGCCAATCTTAAAATTCCTCTTGCTAGACCTCTTCTTTGATCATCAGACAAATCTGGGCTAGTTCTTTCATAAACCCTGGCACCACTTTCTCTAGATACCTCTGGATCAGTTTGTCCCGAAGGAACTAAATCAGTAAACATACCCTTCCTGATTTCTTGAGCTCTTTCAAGATGCGCATCTAATAGCTCAATTCGACCCCTTAATGATGGAGGCGCTGCAGTTCTCATTCTATCTAACTCCGGAATCCTACTAGAAGCCCTATCGTATTCACCACGACCCAATTGATAGATAGCAAAGTACTCTCCGTAATCGACTGCTACATTTCTGATTGCAGTTTGAGGAATTTCTTGTTCCGCTCTTGGCAGCGGTGGCCTTGATCCTAAATCTTCTGGCATAATTTGTCGGGGAAAGAGGGCTCGAACCTCCGACCTCACGGTCCCAAACCGCGCGCTCTACCAACTGAGCTATTCCCCGGAAACGGGACAAAACCTAACGGTTTTTTCCCGACGATTTTCCCTTTATTGATTTGCGAAATGGCCACTCGTCTTACAACCATTTCGCATTATCTGATTCTGCTTACGAAAAAGGCTTTCCTAATTATAAGCTTTGCAGAGTACCGCGAAGAGGACTCGAACCTCCACTCCCGAAAGGGAAAAGGCTCTTAAGGCCTTCGTGTCTACCATTCCACCACCGCGGCGTAAGCGTATTATACTAAACCTAAATCGCTCAGGCAAACGAAATTATAAAATTTCAATTATGGGGTGGGGGATTTATACCTTGTTTGGTTAACGAGTAATCAAGCAGGTCTTTCATTTCCTGCCTCCTATTCTCACTACCCAAAATAATTCCAATCATTTTATGTCCTTTATAATCTAAGTAGGTAACCAGGCAGAGCCCAGCTTCAGGAGTATATCCGTCTTTCAAACCTTTTACCCCAGGATAACTCGTAATAAGATTTAGCTGATTATATAGATGGTATTCGTAATGATCTTCAGATTCTTCAAGAACGATTTCTTCAGTTGATGAAGCTTTTATAATCTCGGGATAATTGGAAACCACAAAACGTGCTAAAACTAGTAAATCGTATGCTGTTGTGTACTGGTTACCATCCCCTTGAAGTCCTGTAGGATTTGTAAAGTTTGTATTTGTAAGCCCTATGGCTTTTGCTTTTTTATTCATCGTCGAAATGAATTCACTTCGGTCCATAGTGTTAAGAGCTAGAGTCTCAGCGGCATCATTGGCGGAATACATAAATACCCCATATAGAAGTTCTTCAAGAGTCATTACCTCGCCTGCGGATAAACCAATCGTATTTTCTCCAACCAATGCTTCTTCGTACACCACATATCTGTTGTCTTTTCTTTTATGATCAATTGCGACGATCGCAGTCATAAGCTTTGTAATTGAGGCCATAGGAAGTCTTTCTTGAGAGTTTTTTTCATAAACTGTTGTTTCATCTGTCAAATCATAAACTAAAGCAGATTTTGCTGAAAGCTCTGGTTCATCATTTGATTCGAATAAACCAAAAAGGCTTGGCAACCAAAAATCAAGACTAGTAATTTCGGAATTATTTTTTAAGTCCTCAGGAAGCGGAGAAGCAATATTTTTTGCATTATTTTTTTCGAAATGGTAGTAAAAAAATGCTCCTAAGATAAAAATAATTAAAAAACAAAAAAATGAAAAAACAGCTTTTTTCATCTATTTATTCTAACAAAAAAAATTAGTCGTTGACCCGCTAAAAACCCTCTGCTAGAATTAAATTCCAGAACGCAATGGCAGTCCAAACTGCGATCTGGTGAATCCTTAGGTTCACTCTGAGATCCGTTCAAGAGCAAACCAGGGATTTTTTTATGGGTAAGAAAATTTCAGACAATTCAATTGACGGAAATTTCAAAGGCAAAGACATTTTATCAATAGATCAATTTACCCCAAAAGATATAAGCATTCTTTTTAAAAACACCTCTAAGATGCGTGACATTGCTAAAAATGCACGACCTTCGGATATTCTTAAGGGTAACATTGTTACCCTTATTTTTTATGAACCTTCAAGTAGGACTTTTAATTCTCACGCTGCAGCTGTAAAACAATTAGGTGGTCAAACAATTGAAATTCATGATGTTCTAACCTCATCAGTTGTAAAAGGTGAATCACTTGAAGATACTATTCGAGTATTTGAAGCCTATTCAGATGCAATTGTCTTAAGACACCCAATCAAAGGTTCATTGCAAAAAGCAGCAGATGCTGCACGGTTCGTTCCAATCATTAATGCGGGAGATGGAGCAGGAAGCCATCCTACTCAAGCTCTATTAGATTTATTTACAATTTATGAAAAATTCAAACGACTGAATAACATTACTGCAGTTTTATGCGGAGATGTACTGCACAGTAGGACTCATCATTCACTCATCGAAGGATTATCACTTTACAATAATAACACTGTATATCTTTTATCGCCGAAAGAATTAAGGCTCTCCAAAGAAGATCTCAGTGCATATTCAAAGAGAAATATAAAATTATTTGAAATACATGACGAGAAAGATATTCCAAAAAATGCAGATGTTTGGTACTGGAATAGAATTCAAAAAGAAAGATTTGAAAATCCGAAAGAGGCAGAAAAATATAAAAATAAATTCACGCTCACACAAAAACTCTTAGATGAACGTGGAAATAAAGATCTAATTATTCTAGATCCACTTCCTCGAGTTGGTGAAATTGATCTAGCAATAGATCAAGATCCTCGAGCGGGCTACCTTAGAACTCAAATTAGAAACGGGATGTATGTAAGAATGGCCTTAATGAGTTTAATTCTTGGAAAAGCATGAGTAAGCTAATACTTAAAAATGGATTAAGCTTTGAAGGCAAAAGCTTCGGTGCTGACGTTTCCTCATCTGGAGAAGTTGTTTTCTCAACAGGGATGATGGGTTACCCAGAGTCATTAACCGATCCTTCTTATAAAGGACAAATATTAATTCTTACTTATCCGCTCGTCGGAAATTACGGAATTCCTGACAAAAAATTCTGGGAAGCTGATAAAGTTATGATCTCAGGTCTTGTCGTCTCAACCTATATAGATACTCCTTACCATTTTCAAAGTAAAAAAACTCTAGGCGAATGGCTAAAGGAAGAAGGAATTCCAGCACTAGAAATAAAAGATACAAGATTTTTAACGCAAACTATAAGAGAAAAAGGAACAATTCTCGGAAAAATAGTAAACGGAAAAAATATAGACTTCTATGATCCTGATAATGAGAATTTGGTTAAAAAGGTATCTACTACAAAAATTTCTGTAAGTGAAGTTTCAAAAAAAGCAAAAAATATTTTATTAATTGATTGCGGGGCGAAAAAAAATATTCAAAGAGCTTTAAGTAAAAGAAATGTAAATGTAATTACAGTTCCATGGAATTTTGATCTAACTACAAGTGAATATAAAGATAAAATCGATGGGGTAGTAATTTCAAATGGACCAGGAAATCCTAAATTTGTCACAGAAACAATTGAAAATATAAAAAAATTATTCAATATGAACATTCCAATTCTGGGAGTTTGTCTTGGAAATCAACTTATTTCTTTAGCAGCAGGAGGAGATACAGGTAAATTAAAATATGGACATAGAAGTCAGAACCAACCTTGCACAATGGAAGGAACTAATCGCTGTTACATTACTACACAAAATCATGGATTTGAAGTGAAAAGAATTCCTAAAGATTTTAAACCATGGTTTATAAATGCGAATGATGGCTCAAATGAAGGAATAATTCACAAAACCCGACCAATTATGTCAGTTCAATTTCACCCGGAAGCAACTCCTGGCCCAGAAGACACAGAATGGATTTTTGATTATTTCTTAGAAAAAATATGAAAGTAAAAAAAGTTTTAATTTTAGGTTCAGGAGCATTAAAGATTGGAGAAGCAGGAGAATTTGATTACTCTGGTTCTCAAGCGATAAAGGCTCTTAAAGAAGAAGGGATTAAAACCGTATTAATTAACCCAAATATAGCAACTATCCAAACCTCCCGACTTTTAGCAGATAATATTTATTTTCTGCCAGTCACTCCTTTTTTCGTTGAAAAAGTTATAAAAAAAGAAAGACCAGATGCGATTCTCATTTCCTTTGGCGGACAAACTGCGCTAAATTGCGGTCTAGCTCTAAACGAAAGCGGCGCATTAAAAAAATATAAAGTTAAAATTCTTGGGAGCCCAATTTCTGCAGTTGATATTTCAGAAGATAGAAAAAAATTTGCAGAACATTTAAAAAAACTTGGAGTATTTACGCCAATTAGTAAATCAGCAACGGACATAGAATCAGCTGTAAAAATTGCTGAAGAAATAAATTATCCTGTTATGGTGCGCGCTGGGTTTGCGCTTGGTGGACAGGGATCAGGAATTGCAGCTGATGAGAAAGAATTAAGAAGAATACTGGAAATAGCTTTTTCTTTTGTAAAACAAATTCTGGTCGAAAAATATCTTCATCACTATAAAGAAATTGAATATGAAGTGGTAAGAGACTCAGAAGACAACTGCGTGACAGTTTGCAACATGGAGAACATGGATCCTTTAGGAATTCATACAGGAGAGTCAGTGGTGATTGCCCCTAGTCAAACGTTAACAAACAACGAATATCACAAGCTAAGAAGTGTCTCAATAAAAATTGTTAGAAGTCTGGGAATAGTTGGGGAATGTAACGTGCAGTTTGCGCTAAATCCAAATCCAAAAAATGGCGAACTTGAATATTATGTAATTGAGTTAAATGCCAGACTTTCAAGAAGCTCAGCATTAGCAAGTAAAGCTACAGGTTACCCGCTCGCATATGTAGCAGCTAAACTCGCTCTTGGTAAAAATTTAACAGAACTCACAAATAGGGTTACAAAAGCTACTCAATTTTGTTTTGAGCCAGCTCTTGATTATGTAACCATAAAAATGCCTAGATGGGATATTAATAAATTTAAGAATGCAGAACACACAATTGGAAGCAGCATGAAATCAGTCGGAGAAGTTATGGGAATTGGACGCACTTTTGGAGAGGCATTTCAGAAAGCGATTAGAATGCTTGATTTAGATTTTGAAGGAGTAGTAAATGATAAATTATTTAGTGAACACTCGAAAGAAGAATTAAAAGAAGCATTAAGAAAACCTACACCTAATAGAATGTTCGCAATTTCAGAGGCTTACAAAAGAGGGTTTACTACTTCTGAAATTCACACACTTACAGGAATCGATCCATGGTTTTTATTTAGAATTCAAAACATTACAAATCATGAAGAGAAAATTAAATCTAATAAAAAAATAGTTTTTGATAAGAATGAACTTTTAGAATTAAAACAATTAGGATTTTCTGATAAAAGAATTGGCGAATTAATAAATAAAAAAGGGCTTGAGGTTAGGGAAATTAGAAAAAAGTTAGGAGTAACCCCATCAATTTTTCAGATAGACACTCTTGCTGGAGAATTCCCGGCACAAACAAATTACCTTTATCTAACCTATAATGGATTCCACTCAGATATTTCTCCAACCGGAAAATCGGGCGTAGTTGTTCTAGGATCCGGCCCCTATAGAATCGGATCTTCTGTGGAATTCGATTGGACAAGTGTTGCCGCTGTTAATGCAATAAAAAAACACGGTAAAAAAACTATCGTTATAAATTGTAATCCAGAAACGGTTTCTACAGACTATGACGTTTCTGACAAACTTTATTTTGAGGAATTAACTTTTGAAAGAATCGCAGATATTTATGAATTTGAAAATCCGTTTGGAGTAGTAGTATCTGTCGGCGGACAAACGCCAAATAATCGTGCTAATGCATTAAAAGCTCATGGATTTAATATATTAGGAACAAATCCACGAAATATAGAAAGAGCTGAAGACAGAACCCAATTCTCAGCACTTTTAGATAAGTTAAAAATTAGTCAACCCGCGTGGAATAAATTCAACACATTAAAAGAAGCTTCGGATTTCACAAAAAAAGAAGGATTACCGGTTCTCGTAAGGCCATCTTTCGTTCTTTCTGGAAGCAATATGAAAATAATTTTTTCAGAAGACGAATTAAATTCATTTCTTAAAAAAATATCAGTTATCTCAAAGGAATATCCCGTTACTATTTCCAAATTTGTAACTGACGCTAAGGAAATCGAAATAGACGGAGTTGCACAAAACGGAATCATTAAAGCATTTGCAGTCTCTGAACATATAGAAAATGCAGGCGTTCATTCAGGAGATGCATCGATTGTTTTTCCTGCACAAAAAATTTATATTGAAACATTTAAAAAACTGAGATTCATAGCAGAATCTCTTGCAAAAAATCTTTCTATCACTGGACCATTTAATATCCAATGTCTTGCAAAAGATAATGATATTTCTGTAATTGAAATAAATGTTAGAAGCTCTCGAACTTTTCCATTTATTTCTAAAGTAAGTGGTGTAGATTTTATGGCGTTATCAGTGGATGCATTTTTTGGAGAGTGTAAAAACGAAAAAGTAATTGATTTTATGAAATATAATTTTGTTGCAGTGAAAGTTGCTCAATTCTCTTTTTCCCGTCTTACGGGAGCAGACCCAGTGCTAGATGTGGAAATGACTTCAACAGGAGAAGTAGCATGTTTTGGGGAAACAGTAGAGGAGGCGTTTCTGAAAGCAGAAATTTCAGTCGGGGAAAAAATTCCCAAAAAAGGAATTTTCGTAAGCCTTGGCGGAGATGAGAATAAAATTAAATTTTTAGAAATGATTCCATATTTAAATAAGCTAGGAATTCCTATTTATGCAACAGAAAAAACATCAAATTTTTTAAATACTAATGGATTAAAAGTAAAAACTCTACATAAAATTTATGAAGGAAAATCTCCAAATGTTTTAGAGTACTTTCAAAAAGGAGTCATAGACCTAGCAATAAATATTAATGATATTTACATGAAAAAACATATTAACGATGATTATTCAATTCGAAGATCCGCAATTGACCATAATATTACTCTTTTTACAAATCTTAAAAAAGCAGAATTATTTATAAAAGCAGTAAGCGAAATTCCACTTGATAAGCTTCAAATAAAATCCTGGGATGAATATTCTATATAATTAAATCATGAACATGTTTAAACCAACAGCTGCAAAAACTCCTGAAGATTATTTAAATATGCTTCCTGAGCCAGAAAAGTCTGAAACAAAAAAAGTTTTTAATCTTATCAAAGAAGAAATGCCAAATGATAAACCCTACATAATTTCTGGCATAATAGGTTTTAGAAGTGGGCATTATAAAACAAAATCCGGAAGAGAAGGGGATTGGCCGTTGATAGCATTAGCAAGTAGAAAAAATTATATTTCCTTTTATGTTTGCGCTGCAGAAGGAAAAGAATATATTGCTGAGAAATATAAAAATGAATTACCTAAAGCTAGTATTGGAAGAAGCTGTATAAGATTTAAAAAACTGGAAGACGTAAATGAAAATGTGTTACGAAAAATTATTAAAGAAGCATTGTCTCTTGGTCTAACTTTTGCCACTTCTTAATTTTTAAACTATAGGACAAGCAATTTAGCTTTATTTCTGGTATAATTAACAAGTCGTTTAAATACGATTTGAACCTCTTTTTTTCTTCGAGCTAAATTCGAATTAACCAAAAAAGCAGAAGCAATTGAGAGGATTTTTTATGAAAGATTTAAGAAATATTGCAATTATTGCTCACGTAGATCATGGAAAAACTACGTTGGTTGACGCGCTTTTAAAGCAGTCTAAAACTGAATTATCAAAAAATACTTCAGAGTCTCTTATCATGGACAGCAATGAACTAGAGCAGGAAAGAGGAATCACGATTTTTTCAAAAAATGCTTCCGTTATGTGGAATGGAACAAAGATAAATATTATTGACACTCCAGGCCACGCAGACTTTGGAGGAGAAGTGGAAAGAGTTCTTAAGATGGCAGATGGATGTCTTCTTTTAGTCGACGCTAAAGAAGGACCAATGCCCCAAACTAGATTTGTTCTTAAAAAAGCTCTTGAAATGAAATTAAAAATTATCGTAGTAGTTAATAAAATTGATAAACCTGACGCCAGAATTCATCATGTATTGGATAAGACTTTAGATCTATTTTTAGATCTTGGTGCAGATGATGAGTCTGCAGACTTTCCAATCGTATATGCTTCAGCAAAAAATGGATTAGCTGGAACAACTGACAAAATAGAAGAGATGGCAGATATAAGTCCTATTTTTGAAACTATTCTAAAAGAAGTTCCAGCGCCAAGTGGAGATTCTGAAAAACCTTTACAAATTCTGATCACAACTCTTTCAAGTGATTCTCATAAGGGAAGGATCGCGATTGGAAGAATTTATAATGGACGAATTAAAAAAAGCCAGGAAATTTCTCAAATAAAAAGAGACGGGGAAGTCCTAAAACATAGAATCACATCTCTTGTCACTTTTGAAGGACTTGGTAAAAAAGAAATTGATGAGGCAGAAAGTGGAGACATAGTTGCAGTTGCAGGAATTCCAGAACCTACAATCGGAGAAACCATTTCTGACCCAGTTAACCCTTTACCTCTCCCAGTTCTTAAAATAGAAGAACCTACTATTAGAGCAACATTTATGGTAAATGATTCTCCGTTTGCAGGACGGGAAGGAGAATTCAAAACATCTCGTCAAATTAGAGACAGACTTTACAAAGAACTAGAAACTGATATGGCACTTAGAGTTGAAGACAACGGAAATAACTGGATTGTTTCGGGTCGCGGAGAACTTCACTTAGCAATTTTAATCGAAAGAATGAGACGCGAAGGCTACGAATTTCAAGTGGGTCGCCCTCACGTAATAGATAGAAATATCAACGGAGTATTAATGACTCCTTACGAAAAAGTTTATCTAGAAACCCCTGAAGAATTCAGCGGAGTAATTATTCAAAAAATGGGAGCTAGAAGAGCGGACATGAAAGATATGCGTACAGAAAATGGAATTTGTTTTATGGAATTTATTATTTCTACAAAAAATCTTTTCGGTTATAGAAGTGAATTTATTACAGATACAAAAGGTCTAGGAATAATGAATACACTTTTCCATGAATATGGACCAGATTCAGGATTCTCTATTCAAAGAGACCAGGGATCCTTAGTTTCACATGAAACAGGTGTATCAAATACATATTCATTAACAAATGTACAAGATAGGGGTATTCTTTTCATAAACCCAGAAACACAGGTTTATAAGGGGCAGGTCATTGGACAAAATTCAAGAAGCGAAGATATAAGAATTAATGTTTGTAAAACCAAACAACTCACAAATCACAGATCAAAAGGAGAAGGAGTTTCTGTTTATTTAAGAACTCCTAAAAAAATGGATTTAGAAAACGCATTGGAATATATTTCTGATGATGAATTAGTAGAAGTCACTCCCCAGAGCGTAAGAATAAGAAAAATTATCTTAGACGAAGTAGAGGAAAGAAGAAAAAGAGCACAAGGACTAATTTAAAATGTACCACCAAAATTCCAACAGAAATTCTTCACAAAGAGGAAGAAATCATTACTCCAACCGACCAAACAGAAATGGCAGAAAATTTGGCGGGCAAAAACATAATGTTAAAAAATTAAACCCCAGTCTTTACATAAATAAAGCAACAGAAGAAGTTGAACAGGATGATTTTCAGCCAATTAATAGTTTTGATTCTTTTAAAATTGACGGAAAAATAAAAAGAAATATTTTAGAACATGGTTATAAAAATCCAACACCCATTCAAGATCAAGTAATTCCTGCAATCATAAATGGCCGGGATGTAATAGGAATCGCAAACACAGGAACAGGAAAAACCGCATCCTTCTTAATTCCCTTGATTAATAAATCGTACCTAAACAGATATGAAAGAGTTTTAATTTTGGCTCCAACCCGCGAACTCGCAATGCAAATAAAAGATGAATTTAAATTTTTTGCAAAAGGGACTGATCTAGAGGCCTTAATTTGCATAGGTGGGAAAAATCTTCATAGACAGGAAGCCAATTTGAGACATAATCCTCATTTTGTAATTGGAACTCCGGGAAGACTAAAGGATTTGGTGCAAAGAAAAAAACTTAATTTAAATTTATTTCAAAACATTGTCTTAGATGAAACTGACAGAATGGTGGATATCGGGTTTATTCATGACATTAAATATTTAATTTCACTTCTTCCTAAAAAAAGACAGTCACTATTTTTCTCAGCAACTGTTGATGGAAAAACAAAAGAAATTTTGCAAAATTTTGTAACAAATCCTATAACAGTATCCGTAAAAACTCAGGAAACTGCAGGGACGATTGAGCAAAATATTATAAAAATTTCAGATAGAAATCAGAAATTAGACACCCTTCATAATCTTTTGGCAGATGATGGATTTGATAAAGTTTTAATTTTTGGAAGAACTAAATGGGGAATTGAAAAGTTATCAAAAGCATTAATTGAAAGAGGGTTTAGAGCTGCATCAATTCATGGAAACAAATCTCAAGGTCAACGCCAACGTGCTTTAGAAGGATTTAAAAACGGACAAATAAATATTCTGCTTGCAACTGATGTAGCCTCCCGTGGACTTGATATTGAAAATGTTACACATGTAATTAATTATGACGAGCCTGCTTCTTATGAAGATTATGTTCACAGAATCGGGAGAACAGGAAGAGCAGGAAAAAGAGGAATTGCGCTAACTTTTGTGGAATAATTAAATTATGTTAATAGATTTTGTAAAGGTTAATTTTAAGGCGGGGAATGGAGGAAATGGCGCAGTTTCTTTTATAAGAAATGGCCAAACTGCAAAAGGTGGACCGGACGGGGGAAACGGTGGGAATGGTGGAAATATTTATCTAAAAGGCTCATCAAATATTAATGACCTTAGTCAGTTTCAATTTAAGAAAAAAATAAGAGGAATAGATGGAGTAGCAGGAGGACGAAATAATCTTTACGGTAAAAATGCAAAACACACAATTATCCTTTTACCAATTGGTACTCAGGTAACTGATTCTAAATCAAATCAAACTTTTGAAATAACTGATGATCAGGAAATACTAATAGCTAAAGGCGGGGTTGGGGGAAGAGGAAACAATGAATTCAAAACTTCAACTCGCCAAACACCAAAATTTGCAGAACCTGGTGGAGAAGGAGAAGATAAGAATTTAATTTTAGAATTAAAAATAATTGCAGACATAGGTCTTGCTGGTCTTCCAAATGCTGGGAAAAGCAGTCTTCTTGCAATACTTACAAATGCAACTCCCCGAATTGGAAACTATCCTTTTACAACATTAGAGCCAAATATAGGAATGCTTGGAAAAATTACCATAGCAGATATCCCTGGACTTATAGAAGGTGCATCAACCGGTAAAGGACTGGGGATTAGATTCTTAAAACACATCGAGAAAACAAAACTAATTTTACATTGCATCGATTCATCTGAGGAAAATCCTAAAAATGTCTATGAAATAGTTAGAGAGGAATTTAAGAAATATAACCCAGAACTTTTAGAAAAACCTGAAATTGTGATATTTACAAAAAAAGATCTAGTCGATGCAAAAAAAATAAAAGCAAACAAAAAAGCTTTCGAGAAAAATAAATTAAAAGTTTTAGATGTTTCGATTTATGATGAAGAATCTATTACTGCCTTAAAGCAATTAATTGAAAATGAATACGCAGTCTAACACACAAAGACTAGATAAATTTCTAGCAAATAATGGAGTTGCATCCAGAAGGGGAATTAAGCAATTCTTAAAAATTGAAACTGTTACAGTAAATGGCTCTCGAGTAAGAGAATCCGGAACAAGAATTGATATCTCAAAGGATGATGTAAGAATTAATGGTAAGAAACTAAAACAATCATCAGCTGTTTATTTTTTATTAAACAAACCAAAGGGGATTATCTCTACATCATCAGATGAATACGACAGAACAAATGTAACAGATCTAATTGACACCCCTCACAGAATCTATCCTGTCGGCCGTCTTGATAAAGATACTCATGGATTAATTCTTCTAACAAATGATGGAGAACTGACACATAAGTCAACACATCCTAAATTTCATGTTCCTAAAAAATATCTTCTGACAATTCAGGGAAATGTTAGTGAAGAAAAAATGAACAAACTTAGAAACGGAATTATTCTTTCAGATGGAATTACACTTCCTGCAAAAGTGAAATTAATAAAACAAAAAGAAAAACTAACTTATTTGGAGATGGAAATTTACGAAGGTAGATATCGCCAAATTAGACGAATGTGCCAAGCAATATTTCTAGAATTAACTGATCTAAAACGAATTCAATTCGGTCCCATTAGAATTGGTTCTCTAAGAGAAGGGGATTATCGTGAACTAACAAGTTCAGAAATAGAGCAACTAAAAAACGCAGTTAAGTAATTGTAATTCTTTTTGTTGAAGGATTTAGATGGGTTAAAATCTCATAAGGAATTGTTCCGGTCATTTCAGCAACATTATAAACGCAGTTTTTATCCAACGGATTATTAGAATAAATATTTACTTTTTGTCCCACCTTAATATCATTAATATTTGAAACATCAATTACCGTAATATTCATACTTACCCTTCCAATAATTTGACAAAACTTTTTTTCGATTTTTACAAATCCTTTATTCGAAAGCCTTCTATTCACTCCGTCGTTATATCCAATTGGAAGAATCGCAGTTACCATGTCTTTCGGCGCTTTAAAAATAAAATCGTATCCTAAAGATTCTCCCTTTTTTAGTTTTTTAATTTGAATAATCGTAGAATTCAGTGAAAGAACTGGTTTTAATTTTTTACTATTTTTTGTGAGGTCGATTCCATAAAGAGCTTTTCCAGATCGGGTTAAATTACCAACTCTTCTATATTTTTCAATATTCCTTATGCCATTTGATGCAAATAAATGGATGTATTTAAAATCTATTCCCATGCTTTCTCCCATTTCAATCGCTTTTTCAAAATTTTCAATTTGATTTCTTGTATTAATATTCGTGTGAGAATCTGGTTTTGCGAAATGAGACATGATTCCTTCTATATTTAGATTTAATCTTTTAGCTTTCTTTAAAAAATCATTAACCTCATCCATAGGAACTCCTTCTCTATGCATTCCGCTATCTATAAAAATATGCACTGATGCATCTGGCTGGAATTTTTTAATATTATCAAGCATTTCGTGTGTATAAACAGAAAAGGAGAACGGAAGTTTTTTAACAGATAGATTTTCTCCCCCTACATAACCCATTACAAGAATTGGGGTTTTAATTTTAAAATTTAAAAGCTGGTATGCTTCATAGATACTATCAACACATATGAGCGGGGGAGAGACTTCATCTAAAATTTTCCCAATTATTTCAATCCCATGACCATATGCATTACTTTTTAAAACTGGCGCAACTGGAACCCCGGAAAGACTAACTAAATAACTATAGTTATGTAAAAGGGCATCTTTTGAAATCTCAATTTCATTAAGAGGAAAATACTTGCGGCCAAATCTTTTTCTAACAGAATTAATCATTTGGAGACCAAATTATACCATTTTCAATTAAATACTAATTGACATCGGGCTAAAAAAGCTATAATAAGATTAAGTGTTAAAACTTCTTCGAAAACCCACTAACATTCAAACAATCTATCTTTATCTAGTAGCGGGCAACACATTGGCAACAAGTTTTATTTGGGGAATAAATACAATTTTTTTACTTAATGCAGGGTTATCAAATTTCCAAGCATTTCTCGCAAACGCATTTTATTCAGTAGGTTACGTCATTTTCGAAGTCCCTACGGGAATCATAGCTGACACTTATGGTAGACGCCTCAGCTACCTCCTGGGAGCCTTGACGCTAGCTATTTCAACAGCACTTTACCTTTATATGTGGGAGATTCAAGGTCCATTTTGGGGATGGGCACTTTCATCAATGGTCTTGGGTCTTGGATACACATTTTTTTCAGGCGCAACAGAAGCATGGCTAGTGGATGCACTAAAGGCGACAAACTTCAAGGGAAGCCTTGAAAGTGTTTTCGCAAAGGGACAAATGGTAGGCGGGGCAGCAATGTTAACAGGAGCTATTTTAGGAGGAATAATTGCGCAATATTCAAATCTTGGCGTCCCGTATATTCTTAGATCTGCAGTTTTACTAATTAATTTCGCGATGGCATTTATTCTCATGCAAGATTTAGGCTTTACACCAAGCAAACCGAAGAATCCGGTAAATGAAATGAAAAAGATTTTCAACAAATCGATTGATCTGGGAATTAAAAACCCGCCGGTGCGATGGATCATGCTAACAGCCCCTTTTGCCAGTGGCGTGAGTTTTTATGTTTTCTATGCACTTCAGCCCTTTCTCTTGGAGCTTTATGGTAATGAAACAGCCTATGCAATAGCTGGACTTATCGCGGCTTTAACAGGACTCTCACAAATCGCTGGAGGCATTCTAGCTTCAAGAATCAGGAAACTATTTAAGAAAAGGACATCTGCTATATTTTTAGGAACGGCATTAACAGGACTTATCTTAGTATTGGTTTCACAGGTTAGCAATTTTTATGCCGCAATTGGCTTAATATTTATTTGGGGACTTTTGTTTGCAGCAATTGGACCTATCAGACAAGCTTATTTAAATGGCTTAATTCCTTCAGAGCAAAGAGCAACGGTTCTTTCATTTGATTCACTTTTAGGCTCCGGAGGAGCTGTTGGAATTCAACCTACACTTGGAAAAGTAGCTGACAATAATGGATATCCGACGTCCTATCTTACATCTTCAATTTTTCAATGGGCTGCACTACCATTTATTTACCTCGCGAGAAGAGAAAAACCAAAGTCAGATAAAATGGACGCTTAAACCGGTTTTGCTTTAACTACAAGTCTTTTTGAATCCAGAAATCCAGTGCATGTATAGATAGTTAGAACTTCTTCTTCAGTAGGATTTATAACGTCAACTCTAGAAGGGGAAACTACTTCGATTGATTTAATTTTATAAATATGGTTTTCATTATCACGTGTAGTAATCGTAACCTCATCTCCAATTCGCACTGTCTCTAGTGGGCCTAAAATATTAGATTTATTATGTCCATAAATTACTACATTTCCCCGATTTCCTGGAACTCCCGATGTATTTAAATGCGAAACTCCGTCGCGGCTTACTTCCCAGTTTCCGTTAACGATCCCACTCTCTTCAACATTTAAACTAATTTTAGCTTTTGCAATTTTTAGATTAAAAGGCTTTTTACTCTCAATGCTAACTTCCTTAACTGGTTTAGGTTGATTTTGAAATCCCAGACTTCCTCTATCAATTTTCCAAACTACTGAAAAAACCATCAGGAGAATTCCTAGGATAATTATAAGACGGGGAAGAAGGAGGCTTTTGCCTTTCTTAGGCTTAACTCTTTTTACCATGACGTTTTAAACCAAACGCAAAGGTAAGAAGACCTGATACGAAGACTGAATTCATTAAAGAATCAATTATTCCTCCAGTTGAAGCTAAAGCACTGATTCCAGCAACTTTTACTTCATTATTTGAAGAATTATTGCTTGAAGAATTGTTATTGTTGTTTGTTGATGTGCTTGGTGTATCAGTTGGAGTTACAGTTGGTGTAGATGTTACTGTTGGTTCAGCTGAAACTGATGGAGTTACTGATGGATCAACGGCTACAGTTACAACTGGTGTAACAGATGGGATTGCTGTTGGAACTGCTGTTGGGATAACTGTAGGAACTGCTGTTGGAACTGCAGTAGGTGCAGTTGTAGGTCTTGGTGTAATAGTTGGAGTTAGAGTTGGAGTTGCACAAACTTTCTTAACTTTTACCTTAGCTTCATTAATAGAATCTCCTGGATTTGGATTAAAGTTATTAATAGGGCCTGTTGCATATACATGATATCCAGAATGTCCATCATTACTTACATCTAATGAAACTTCAATTACTTGATATGATCCAACTCCATTTACGTCGATTTGATAATCGTTATTTTCAAAATTAATATTTACTCTTGAATCAGAGAAATCAGAAGATTTTTCGTAAGTGAATACATCATTACAATTGTCTCCGCCACCATAAGTAGCTGAAACATTAGTCATAGACACAGATTGGAAAGCCAAAAAGGCTACGAATGTAATTCCAGTAAATAAAGATAAAAGTTTTCTTGTTTCTGTCATTTCTTAGTCTTATAGTGATTTACTACAAGTGAATCGGCATTATACAAGCAGTTTCAAATAATGTCAAGGGGTAATATTATGGGACTATATTCTATATATATAAGAGGCCTGGATATAATCTAAAAGATTTCAACCGCATTCAGCATACAATTATAAATTGGGGAAGAATTGTTTACGCTGAAAAATTGCGGTCACTTTTTTGGTGCTGAGAGAGTGAGTCGAACACTCATAGCCTGTTCTTCAGACAGGTGCCTTGACCACCTTGGCTATCTCAGCTAAATGGGACAAACCTCGCGGTTTTTCCCAACGATTTCCCTTTAGGGATAACAAAATCGACCTTAAGTTATGTACCGATTTTGTTCGTCCAGTCCTTATCAAAATCTGAAAGATTTTGAAGAGGAGAAGCCGGCTGGAAAGCAAAAATCCAAGCAAAGCGAGGATTGAAGCGGCTAAGCCGAACTTCGACGAGTGGACGGTGCAAGGATCGAACTCGCGACATTCGCAGTGTAAATGCGACGCTCTACCAGC
>CAZMGC010000021.1:0-17851 GCA_964565795.1 uncultured Gammaproteobacteria bacterium | reverse complement strand
AAGATTGTAGCTGCAGCTCGGGAGCGGCCTTTTAAGTGGCCCACAAACTGCTGATGTGCGTCTTTTAAAGAGATCATAAAGTCCTATAATATTAAAGCCCTATGTAAGAAAAGTCAAGTATCAAATATGAATTATAGGGTTGAGATAATAGCTGAAATGGTACTATTTGAGGGTAAAATAACACCTTATTAGGATTATTTAGGCCATTTAGCTGATTCTAAAAGGATAATCGAATGTTTAAGAAATTTCTTGTTATAGTTATTATTATTGTGGCAGTAATTATTCTGATCGGCCTAATGCGCCAAATCTACACTGCTCTCGGAAGCGATGACCGTTTCAACCAGGTTTTAGATGATGTAAATAAGCTAGAGCGTGAGAATAAAGAGCTTCGGAAAAACCTCGCTCAGGCTGAATCCCTCGACTCTATAGAAGAAATAGCCCGAGATGATTTAAATATGTCCCTGCCTAATGAAACAGTTGTAGTCGTGCCTGAAGATCTTCTTGACCGGGTTGTAAACCCTCCTCCTGTCTATGTTCCGCCTAAGCCCTCTAACCTCGAAGGCTGGCTGAGGTTGTTTATAAGGTAGTAAACGGGTATAATTCGGGAGCGGGGTAGAGCAGTGGTAGCTCGTGAGGCTCATAATCTCAAGGTCAGTGGTTCGAATCCACTCCCCGCAACACAATTGGACTAGACCCATAAAAAGCATGCAGTTGGGCTTCTGTGAAGCCATTTTCTCCAGGTTCGAACATCCGTCCTACTTTAGGTTCATTCACTTTAATATCTTTAATAATATTTAAATGGGGGTGAGGCTGAAATGCGATTTTCCGATCAAATAATCTTAGGTTCGAACCAATTGTAGAAAGAATCTCTCTCTTTATTACAATATCTTTTGTTTCAAATCTCTCTTTTGCTGTAGCTGCGAAGTTAAACTTATCTACTGCTTCACGGTTCTTTTTAATCATTTGCTCATCGATATCTCTTAATTGCTTCTCAAGATCTTTTAGTTGCGCCTCTAGAGGATCATTTTGTGCCTTAAAGCGTTCATCGCTTAATAAACTGCCATCTACATTAAGAGGGGAGATTTTTAGCCTCAAAAGATTATCAAGTTGAGCCCTGCACTCATCATGTGCTTTCTTAAGTGAATTAATTTTTTCTTCTCTAAAATCTCTCGCATTATCCGAGTCCTTATTAATCTCGTTAATCGCCCATTCCATAAAACAGTCAGATATCTCAATACTCTCAAGTTGTATATTTATCTGTCTCTCAAGCTCCTTAACCTCAATGGATTTCTGAGAGCATTTAGGATTAATTCTTTTAGTACAGTGATAGTAGCAATAGTAGAGAATCTTAGGTTTAATCATTTCTTCAATAAGTGTTTCACAGCTAGGGCACATAGAGTTATTTTTAGCCGTTATAGCAAACTTAAATTTACAATTTGAGCACATAATCTGGCGTTTCTCTTCAGCGGTAACAACACCATTGCACTCGCCACATCGAATTAAACCAGTGAACGGAAATTCGTGAGTATGGGGTTTTGGCTTCATGCCTTTCGACCCAAGCATAATCTGGATCTGATCAAAGATTTCTGGCTCTACAGCCTTCTCATGGCTTCCTTCGTACCACACGCCAGAGTAGAGAAACCTACCGCTATAGAAGGGGTTTTTAAGGATGTCATAGATTGTGCTATGAACAAGCGGTATAGATGGGACCCTCTTCTTTGCCCGTGTTCGAAATCCCCACTCTTTATTAGCTATTTGTAGTATTTTTCGCACAGGAACACCATCATATTTAAGCTGGAAAATCTGTTTTATAAAATTAAATCTTTCCGGATCTACAAGTATTTTTCGACTTCCTGATTCAGTTGCGCGATCATTTAGATAACCTTGAGGGGCAACCCCTGGTCTCCATCCCAGAGCAAGCTTATTTTTGAGGCCCCTTTTAACGACTTCACTTTTATCATCGCTATCCTTTTTTGAAATAGTAAACTCTAGACTGAGCATAAATTTATCAGTAGGTGTATTTCTAAAAGTCCGGCTAGGAGTCCTTATCTCTAGTAATTTACCCTCATCGATTAAGTAAATTATTTTTCCAGCGTCTTGAGGATTTCGAGCTAAGCGGTTTGGGTGCCATGTTAAGATCGCATTTATTTTCCCATCCTCAACATCATTAAGTAGACTATTAAAAGAGGGTCGACCTATCTTATGAGCGCTGCGAGATTCGGAAACAAATTTACGAATATGCAATTTATGAAACTTTTGAGTCTCTTTTAGTTCTCTTTCTTGGCTTTCAATTGAAGCAATTTGTCTATCCTCATAATCCTCAGATGATCTTCGGGAGTAAGCATCGTAAATCAATTTCTCATCCATATTATTTGTTTAATTTATCTGTTTTACTTATATAAATCCACTTTTTAGGAATAGCGGGACCGTAAACAGCTTTGACTAATCGTATAAGTTTAGATCCAAGATCAACCGCCTGCTTATCCGTAAGTAATATTTTATATTCCTGATAATAGAGCTTTTTAAACTCTTTTATAGAGGCCGAGCTAAGCATGGGGCCTCCGAATCCGGTCTGCAATTTCTTTTAGCTTCCTTAAGCCCTCTTTTTTCTTATTATTTTCTTCTTGTATATTTTCTTCAATGAGTAGCTCGTTATTCTCAACTAAGGTGTAGTTATTATCATTAGTGGGGGTAGGGTAATTATTATTAACTAAGGGGGTTAAAAGAGTCCATTCGCTGGATAGGTTAATTTTGCCGTGCTTCCGAAGCTTCTTCTTTAAAATACCAAGCCATATGAATTTGTTGCAATAATTCTTCACAGTAGAGACTGATTTTCCAGAATATTCAGCAATCTGGCTATTATAGGCGCTAAAAGAATCTTTCCCTTGATTGCTGGAGAGCTCCGTAAGTGACTGATAAATAGCAATTGCAGTAGTACGCTTTTTTGTGGAGTAATACTCACGAATAATTTTCATTACTGCTTTCTCCTGCCAACACCAAGGACGTATACTGCTAATCTCCCGTTGTCCCATGCTTGGTCTCTCCATTCCTTATCAGCGAAACTTTTTGCCAGAAATATTCAATCGCATCAAATAAGTCTTGAGCCGGGATTCTAGGTTCAGTTTTGGTTTTATATTGCTCGATTAGTTCTAGTGCCTTTTTTGTAGGAGTAAACTTCCAGTAGATTATCTTATTTTGTGCAAAGCTCCCTAAGAATGTAACTAAACCATTAAAACTCGCTGCAAGGAGAAGAGGTGCGTTCGTTTTATCGTTCTCAAAATAAATGTCATTTAAATTACTCATATTAAATTCCTAACGGAATATTAACGAGTAACGACTAAAAACCTCCGGACATGATAAGAGCGCCTTTAGATGTCAGATTTTTTGCGTTGAATAACTTTGTAAATTGTATCTTGGTCTGGAGTCTTTTCATCCTCTGATAAAGCACTTTCCGCAAATTCTTTACTAACTAGATCTGCAATCTGTGAGGCTGTGCTTCCCTGTAAGTGGTATTTATAAATAAAAGTATCCCGTTCTATTAATAGTGGATTAGAAAGTCTTTGCTTTTTTACAGGTTTATTGAGCTTTTTTTGATCCCTTCTTATAAACTTCCATAAATAGTCTAAGTCTTTTTTCCTTGTCTCAGGATAGATTTGCACTGTAAGCTCCACCTCTCGAGTTCTAAGGTTCACTTCTCTCTTGTAACCAGCATTGCAAACACTTAACAAAGGTATTCGGTTATTCAACATGTATGTATACTCGAAGAGTGAAAAAAGATGATTAAACGAGATCCTGTTCCCATATTTTTCTAATAAAACTCTACAATCAGCCACGTATTTAGAATTATCAGAGTGATCAGCAAGCATTTTATTTAGCCTTCGCTGAGCACTGTTTTTGTTGCTAAAACCTTGAGGTGGAATCTTCCATTTTTTTCTCACAACAGAAACGTCCTGTAAAAATCGGGGATTCGTAAATAATCTATCAATTTGTTGTTTATTAAATTCCTGGTTTCTAATCTGCATTTCTAAGCGCAGATTTTACAATATTAGGAGTATTTAAACAGTAGTAGGGTACAAATCATCAACCGTAACTTTTAGAGCCTTTGCAACTCGATACAGTGTATAGCTTGAAGGAGTCCGTTTAGCTGTCTCAATCAGATTGATATAAGTTCTGTAAAAACCACATAGGCTTGCTAACTCTTCTTGGGAAATCCCTTTTTTTGTACGAATTGTTTTTATATTAGAACCAATTATTTCTGTAAATCGAGCCTTACTAAGCATAAATTCATTCTCGTACGGTCTGTACTAGAAGTTTACGCACTAAAAGTAAGTTTATATATTGAATTTAGCTATAGAATAGGCTAAAATAGATTTCAACAACCTATAATATGATTAAAAAAATCTTACTAGCAATAGTCATTGGTTTTGTACTAGTTATGTTCTTGATAATGATGTTCTCACCGAAGGCTCAACAGTCTTTTAAAGAGGGGCGAGAATCTGGAGTATCAAGCCAAACCAATGAGTAAAAAATTCTCGCGGAAACAAATAGCCTGTTTGTTAGGAGTGGGTTTATCTATTTTTGTTTTTCTCCTTATTCTTGCCGTACCATCCCCAAAACAAAACTCGCGTAGCGAAGTACAGCCGTATGGTCAAGGTGAACAAAAATCTCCAGAACAGATATTTGAAGAAATAGGACAGAAAACCTCTAAATATAGTCGTGTTTTAGCTTCGAAAGAAGGAGATGAGTGGGTAGTTGTTAATTTAATTCAATCAGATGAATTATTTAGCGGAATCGGAGATCTTTTTACGGGGAAAGATCTTTCAAGAAGTTTTATATTTGGGGTGTATGCAACAGGCCTTCCGGTAAAACACGCTTCAGTATCGATTAATAATATTTCAGCTGGAAAGTTTTACAGAGCTGGATTAAGTGGCGAGGTAGCTAAAACTCAGCCAAAAAGTACATGGACTAATAGAGAGGTTGGTCCAACGATCTTCTACAATTTTCTGAAGCAGCATACAAATGGATCGGCCGGAGATGGTAAAAATTCAACATACATCGAAACAAACTTGAATTAAAAAGGTAGCATTTATATACAATTTATATACAACTTTTTTTAAATTTTTGCTACATTTTTGCTACATTTTTGCTATTTTATTCTGGTTTACTTCGGGTTTTCCTATAACTAGAGAGAAATGGGGAAAATTTTTAAACCTAAATTACTTCTTAGCAACTTACGAACAAAAGAATGTTATAGCGAGCTTTACGATAAAATAACTAATGAAGAAGCCGAAAGACATGAAGAATTTGTTAAAAAGATTGGATTTAATCCATCAAAGGAAAGACTAGAGCAGTTAAGAGCTGTTCTACAGAAAAATCATAAAAAAGAATTTCCAGAAGAAGAAGTGAGAGGTGCTTTTCAATCCCTGTTCACATTTGGTTCTTTCGCTATGTCAGCAGCGGTAAAAGAGTATAGGACCAAAAGAAAAGAAAAAAGGATTAAGGAATGGATAAAAGAAGCTAAAACAAAAGATAAAAGAATTTTAAGTATTAAGCCATTTGAAAATATTAAATGCCCCAAGTGCGGGAAGTTAATGGATTATAAGTGGAGTGACCTTAATGAGAGTGGCACAGTAAAAAATCCTCAAACAAAAGTAATACTTTTTTATAACTGCTCAGATGGGTGCGAAAGAAGAATCATTTTTGAAGATGGTGCGCCTTGGGTATCAAAAGAAAAAGACCTATGTGTGATTTGCAAAGGGAAGCGAAAGTCGATTGTTACTAGTGACAATCAGAATAATAAGTTTATAGTTTATGAATGCTTAAGCTGTGGAAGCAAGCAAGTAGAAAATTTTTAGCTACCATCAGTGACCCATGCGTAACGAACTCTTAATTCATTAAATTGACTAAAGTTTATTATCCCATCATGCTGTAACCTTCCCACAACAATGCCTGGATGTATGTTTAAGAGTTGGGCAAAGCTTAGAATACTCTCCTTAGTAATACTTATCGTGCCGGCTAAGAATTCTCGGAGCATTTTTAACGGGATTAATGTGTCAGCACTAAACTTATTAGCATCAGTCTCAATATCGTTATCAGAGCCTTCTTTTAAACTCTCTTTAACATCAACAAAACGCTCCTTTTTACTATGAAGTAATAGATGTCCAAGTTCATGATATAAAGTAAACCACATGATATCTGCGAATCTACCTCGCATAGATAACTGTATAAGAGCTTTTGAGGGACTGAGCCATCTAGAAGCTCCGCAAACATAGGTTTTAGGGAGATCAGGTGTGAAAACAAGCGCTATACCACACTCAGCAAGTGAAGTAGTTAGATATGTAGAGAACTCTTGAAATGTTGTTGTGCTAATCTTTTTATATAACTCAATATTTGCTTTTAGTTTTTTTTCATCAAATGGTTTAGTCTCGATTTGTTTTGCGTCGATCTCTCCCTTTCTTAGCCAAGAGGCAATAGCCTCGACGCAGACATTATCTGAAGAATATTTTCTAAATTTGATTTGCATAACATTCTGAACCGATTGCAGAGAGTTCACCCCGAAGAAGAAAAGGAGATTTTCTATTTGCTCCTCTTTCCTTTGTGTTTGCTTTATCCAGCCGTAATTAGCCATTTCTTTATAAGGGTATGAAGATAGTAATTCTAACTCCTGCGGGAGTTTGGTTTTAGCTCCTTGCCTCGCTTTATGTTCCTGATAATTTTTCTCTAAGTTATTCCAGAAAGAAGCATTTATTCCAAGAGCTCTCTCGAGCTGTATTGCTGTATCAGGAGTAATTGCAGAAATACCATTAATAATTTCGCTAACTGTTTTTTCTGGACGCGAAATTCTTCGGGCAAGCTCTGCTTGAGACATATGAATCTTCTCTAGTGTTTCTTCTAGTGTCACGCCCGGCTTCGTAATGTATGTAGGGTTATAATTGTCGGTTTTATAAGGATCCATAATTTAATGATAGTTAAGAATTTCAGAAATTACTATATCTTTGGCAGATTCAGGATCTTCTTGACCCTCGGTTACAGGTATAATGACGAGTTTTTTTGATTCGAGATCTACAAAATATTGCCCCACATTGCTACCCGGAAGAGGTTGGCAGTTCGGACCTACAAGTTGCCGTAAAATTTTAAGATTATCGGCTGCTCTTATTTCGGCGACTCTTTGAAATAATTTTTTTGCCATAGTTTCGCCTAACACACTAACTGAGGTTTCGAAGTCCTCGCTAAGCCGTCGTATTCTATTGTCAGTAAAGGTAATATACATTATTTTTGAAGCTATTGTCAAGTTTTCTTACCCCAAAGGTTAAGAAAACTATTGCATTATACCATTTTTGCTGATAGTATTTAAGAGAAAGGAGGTAAAAAAAATGATTCAGATTCAAATTATAGGAATAAGAAAACCAGGTGGTGCTCATAATGATCATTCAGCAATTAGCCATTATCAATGGAGAGATGAAATTGGTCAAGTCGACATCTGGGAGAGAATGAGAATGGTCAATTGGATTATGGAAAATCCGGACCAGCACAAGGCTTATGTAAGAGGGTCTCGAGGAGATATTGCATATTGCCGTGTCATGAGAAGCCCGGCCGGTACGTTGTTCTTGGAGACTTATCCAGATCATACCCAGGCAGATAATCTGCTAAATCTACCTGAAATTTAGGTAGACAAACACGGAGAGATGGCCGAGTGGCTTATGGCGACCGCCTGATGAGCGGTAAAACCGAAAGGTTTCGAGGGTTCAAATCCCTCTCTCTAGGGTTTTTATACTTATGAAGGTCCTAGAGAATACACCACTTAAGAATAAATATGAACTGGGAAGACACATTTAAGTCTTGGGCTAAAGCCCCAAGCCAATCAGAAAAAGAAAAATATGAAAATGCCGATCGGGCAGTTCGTAAGGCTGTCAGCGGCCACTCTAAGTTTGCAGGAAAAAGTATAAGCGTATTTAATCAAGGATCATATCGACATAGGACAAATACAGGCTCTGACAGTGATGTTGATATGGGCGTTCTTTGCAGAGATACGTTTATATATGATCTTCCCCCAGGTTTTATTGCTACAACCTTCGGGATTAACGCCGCGACTTACAGTCATGCAAGTTTTAAGAATGACCTGCATAAAGTTTTGGAAGATCATTTTGGAAAAAATGCAGTAACTCGAGGGAATAAAGCTTTTGATATCCATGAAAATACTTATCGTATAGACGCCGACGTTGTGCCACATTTTGAATACAGGCGGTACAACAGTGACGGTACTTATATAACCGGAACTGCTTTTTATGCTGATGACGGCAAAAGAATCATAAATTGGCCTGAGCACAATTATGAGAATGGTGTTACTAAAAATGAAGCAACAAAAGGTGGCTTTAAAGGAAATACTCGAGTATTAAAGAATCTGAGGGCAAAAATGGAACAGGATGGATATGCGGCAGCTAAAAATATCCCATCTTTCTTGGTGGAATGCCTCATCTGGAATGTCCCTAACGCAAGTCTTATGAATCCAACTTGGTCTGAAGACATGCGTGCCGCCTTGGCTTATTTATTTAACAACACAATGAAGTTTGAAAATTGTCAGGAGTGGGGAGAAGTGAACGAGCTGAAGTACCTTTTCAGGAGTTCTCAGCCTTGGACTAGAGAGCAAGCGCACAATTTTGTTTCTGCAGCCTGGGATTATTTAGGGTTAAAGTAAAGATGAACAAAATAAAATTTAATTTAGAAATATGGATAGTTATTGTCTCAATTCTTGGGATATGGTTTGCTTTACTTTTTTTTAATAATACGCCGCTCTCCTTCAGCTACGAAGCGTTATCAAAAATTGGTAATTCCATAGCTATATTCGGGGCAGGCTATATTATTTTTAGAAAATGGCTATGGAAGTGGCCTCTAATCAATTTAATAGTTAAATACCCGGATCTTAGCGGAACATGGGAAGGATCGCTTCAGACTAATTGGAAGAATCCTGAAACCGGTGAAGTCCCCGGCCCAATCCCGATGGCACTGGTGATCAAGCAAACATTCGATTCAATTAGTTGTGTAATGTATACCCAAGAGTCTACAAGTTTCAGTAATGCCGCAATGCTTTATGAAGATGATGGGAGTGGGGTGCAGAGGCTCAGTTACAATTACATGAATACCCCCGATACAACTCTAAGGGGCCGAAGCGCAATTCATTACGGCGCGGCTGTTTTAAGAATTATTAATGAAAATTCAAAATATAAATTAACTGGTGAATATTGGACCAGTCGGAATACAGCAGGAAGCATCTCTCTAGCGAAAAAATCAAGCAGAATAATTAACTCCTTCCCGGAGCATTTAATTCCTAAAAAAACTAAGGAGATCAAAAAATGAGGACACTTTCTGAGCTTCATAAAGCTATCGAAAGTTCTAAAGGGCGAGAAATACACCTTAAACTAAGGGGTCTTAATCATACTAAAATCATTTTAAACAGAAACTTCATTGCGTTACTCCAGCTAAATAAGCTTGTATCGATTGAATTATTTTACTTTGAAAATCGATCGAAGAAAGAGAATTTCCAGTTGGAGTTTGCACGCCTCATTCATAATTACTTGGCGGCGGTTAAATCCTTAGTTGATCACACAAGGGTATTAAAAAAGAAACTTAATTTAGATAGTAGTTTTGAAAAAATATATCAAGAAAAACGAGGGGACATGCTTGGCGCTGATGTAGTTTTCTTTATTCAACAGCTAAGAGTGTATGTTCAGCATTATGAACTACTACCAACAGGGATTCAGGTCCAAGTAAATAAGAAGGATGAAGAGAAGATAATCCTTACCTTAAGCAGAGATACCCTCAAAGAGTTTTCAGATTGGAATCCCAAGTCATTAAATGTGCTTAACACTAGTGAGAAGGAGATTGAAATATATAAATTGATCGAAGAGTATCAGAGATTAATAGAGAAATTTTATGAATGGTTTTACTCTGAATTGGAGAAGATATTTAAAGTTGAGCTGACAGAAATTGATGAAATAGCTCGCGAGTATGCGATTCATCAAAGGGAACTAGCTCGCAATTTTCCTTCGCAAAGTAAAAATTCACAGCCTCAAGGTTAGAGTCCATAATTTCTAATCTGATCTAAGCCCCGCAACCAAGTATTTTTAGCCTCAACAACTACATCATACTAACTCATAGAGGATTGGACATTCGAACTTTTAGCCTGTGCTTATTTCTCTTGAAGTAATTTTCCTAATGATTCAGGAGCCTCGTTCGCTTTTATAAAGTGAATAGCAGGAAAGGTCTTTTGAAGTTCAGAAACACTGGCATAGTGCTGCTCGTTTACGAGCACGCTATGAATACCACCAGCTTGAATCCCCACATCAGGTTTTCCTAACAATATGAAATCTCCTGTTGAAAAAGGTCCAACAGCACCAATTCCAGCTGCTGCTATTTCCATGTCATCATAATCTCGCAAAACGGTTGTGTGGAAGGGTCTTGAGTGATCAATGCCCGACGTTAATAGAGCATTTAAACTACGTAGATTATATGCAGTTCCTCGAACCATTCCATGTGCATCAAAATGAATTCCTATGTCTGGAGGAATTTCCAAACGATATCTACTAAGGTCTACAGGAGCTGTCCATTCAGGATCGGCGTCAGTTTTAGCAGCAACATATCTATTAGCATTTTCTGTTAAATCAACAATTTGTTTCTCCGATAATCCTAACGATCTTGGTTCTTTATTAAATCCCTCTGGTTCTGGAGCTCGTTGTCTTCTAAATTTTTCTAAAACCTGCGCTCGGTTAACTTGCTCTGCTTGTGTCAAATCACGATATAGAGGGAATTTATTAGCTTCCCCCCAAGCAACTGGAGGAAGAGCCTCTTGGTCCAAAATGGAGAGCTTACCAGCGTGGCTATTTCTTTGTAGAAATTCTCCGATCCTAGCAAACCGAGCTTTCCACTTGTTACGAACTGGCCCTCTTTTATCTATACCTAGGTTATTAGAAAACTCAGTCATGATAGCCTCTAATCGATTATATAAGATTATCTAAGGGAAGTGAAAATGATTTCTAATCTGATCCATTCCCCGCAACCAAGTTTTTTAGCCTCATAGTTTGACCTTTTAAAGATATCTTCTTATACTCCCCGAATGGCTTTGGAAGAGAAAAAACTAATGCAATGTCCCCAAGGGTGGGGTACAGAGGTGAGAAATATACGTAATGATCCTCTACTGGGTAAGGCAAGGATTCCTTCAGAGGCTGATTTTATTGTAGATAATCCTGGTTTAATTTTTCTTACTCCTACACGCACCGCTCATCCAATATTACCAACCGCACAACCATTTAAACGGGCGCTTACTAGCTGGAGATCTTTTGATATAGAAACTCCTGAAAATGGAAATCCACCAAGCACCGTAACTGTAAAGGGAGGAGATTTACTGTATAAATCAGCCGTAGAACTGCATCTTTTCAGAATAAAAAAACAGCAAATACCAGGAAGTATGAGGTTAGACTGGGGGCAACTGGAATATGATAACGCCGTTGTAATGCAGAGGCTCGCAATAGAGAGGTTGGGGAGGGCAACTTTCACAGCATTTCCTCTGTCCGTTCGCGAGATTCAAAAAATTCAACTAGCGGCTGGTGACATAGTTGGTGTTAAAGATTTTATGAACTCCGATCAGTACACACCATCGCCAGAAGTTATAAAAAAACTAGGACTAAATGAAAGTGATAAATTAGGTGATTTATTATTAGACTCCTATGGATTGGTACCAGCAGAATATTGTTATTCAATAGGCGGTAAGAATTTAAGAGTATCTGAATATGCGAGCAGTTTATATTTGTCAAAAGATCAAAAAGAAAGTCAGTCACCGGATCAGCTTAAACAAAAAGGAATTAGGCCTTATGGACGTACCTTCTTAAGAGGGATGAGCCATGATTCGTTGCTAAGAGCCGTGTATAAAAGTATCGGGCAAGATCATAAATTAGTTGCAGAAGTGATATTACCCACCCAAAAAGTAACTGGTGAAGACTGGGCAAGAGGGTTAGAGGAAGCAAGGGTAGTTTTTCAGTATGCCGGCTACAGCAAGATCATTTTAAATACTTTTATAGATCAAATTTGTGAAGTAGCATCATTAGGACATCAGGCAGGGTATACTTTCAATTCTCCTGATGTCGGTTCGGGATCTTTTGCCCCAAGAAATATCACCGGAGCAGGTTATGTGCTAGATCTTGATACATTTGGTCGTTTTCCTGAAGAGCATGAGAGATTGCTAGAAACAGACTTTAAGGAAATGTTACTTTCTACACAGTGTTTATCGTTTCTATTTTCCTCTTCCCAGCCTAATATAGCTGCAGACTTATTTGCTGTTTATTCAGATAAACTTCAAAAGGTGGCAGATGGAACTAAAAGTGCAGGAACAATTCAAAGTAAAGTAGATAATATTCGACGTAGGTTTGAGCATGAGGCATGAGTTATCTATAAAAGTTTAAAATAATTCCTAATCTGATCCATTCCCCGCAACACTTCGACTCACTTCGCTCGCTCAGTGTAAACACTAAGCTTGAAAGAGAGTTTTTATCCTAAAATCTGCCTAGTCGAAGTGCCCTGAGCGAAGCCGAAGGGCTACATTAATTTCTTTAAATCCATGTTTTACACGTACGTTCTGCTTTGTGATGACGGCAGTTTTTATACAGGTAGCTCTTCAGACGCAGAACAAAGATTTTTAACTCACCAAGAAGGCCGAGGAGGCCGGTATACCAGACTTCATAAGCCAACTAAATTGCTTTATAAAGAAGAATTTCCAACAAAATCTGAGGCTGTTAAAAGAGAATTCCAAATAAAAGGCTGGAGTCATGATAAAAAGGTCCGAATACTTAAACTTAAAATTTAGAAGCCATTGAGGATCATCCTGGCCCCACAACCAAGTTTTTCTAGCCCCAATAACTACATCAAACTACTTCATAGAGGATTGGACATTCGAACTTAGCTTGTAATAATGCAGTTATCGCGAAATAATAGATTAATGTTTGATCAGAAAGGATTTTCTGCAGTAATTCTAATTCTTATAATTTTAGTATTGGGGGCTTCCTTGTTAGGTGGAGGTTATTTCTATAAAACTCAATATTTAAACAAAACTATTGATGACACTTCGAATAAAACAACTCAGACAACCTTTACACCCCAGATCAGCCCGCCCGCCTCTTTAAATAAATTACCTTTGGAAGGAAAAGTTTTATTTGTATCAAAGAAAGGTAATATAAATTTTGCAAATCCAGATGGTAGTAATATTGTTCCATTTTCTTCTAACAGACTATTTAGTAAAGGTGAGGATGTTCTACCTCCTCGAATTGTAGGGATTTCTCCAGACTCTTCCAAATTTCTTTTTGCCTCTTATGTAAAATATAATCCTTCAAGTCCAGATGACCCAGATTATAAAATAGGGAATTCCAGTGCGTATTATATCTCCTCAATTGATGGTAAAGATTTAAAAAAGATTGATTTAACTAAGTTTGCAAAACTAGGTATTTCGATGGTTATATTTAGTGGGTGGTCCTCTGATGGGGGGAAAATTGTTTTTAGCGGATTAATTCCTCAGCCTCCTGGACCTGCAAAGTCAGTATTTGGCGACTATGACCCAGTCTCAGAAGAGACTAGGCTAATTTATTCATCAGACTCACCTAAAGCGGGAATGCTAAAGTATTACGATGCTCAGAATGAGATTTTAATTTTTAATAGCCAGCTTCCTGGAAATGCGGATCCAACTGGTAGACTTTACAAAATTAACCTGCGAACAAATCAAGTAGAAGAGTTTAATAGACCAAACCTAGAAGCAGATAACTATAACTCTTACACTCCCTATTATATTTCAAGCCCTTCTGATTTTAGTGCAACAGATCGTAAAAAAATAATCGTTTATTCCTACGCTCAGCCAAACAATCCTATCTCTGAGATCAATGTTGACGATCCTAAAAGTGATTTCTCAAATGGCTATCAGTGGTCTTCTAATTATAATTACTTTGCAATTGGAAGCGGATATAGTGAGAAGAGAGATAATAAAATTGAATTTCACAGAAAACTAAATATCTATACTAAGGAAGGAAAAAAAGTTTTAAGCCAGGATCTGACCAATTTTAATTACTATTCGGGTAGCCAGTTCTCTCCAGATGAAACTAAATTCTTAATGGTTGGTATAACCACGCAAAAAGATGGCCCCAAGATTGATATCCCAATCTGGCAAGTCTTAGACGTAAAAACCGGAGATCAATTATCTGATAGAGTAGTTTCAGAAGATTTAGGCTTAGAAACTGTAAAATGGTTAAGATAAAAAAAATTTCTAATCTGATCCACTCCCCGCAACCCAATTTTTTTAGCCTCAATAACTACTTTAGCTAACTCATAGAGGATTGGACATTCGAACTTTTGATATAATCTAGCTTATGAAAAAGTTTATAAAAATCCTCCAATACTCATCTCCAGTCATGGCGACTCTCATACTCATGGTGTTCCTTATAGGAGCAATACTTTTTTTTAGTAATAAAAATGAATTCCACTCTATAGAAATTAAATATTTAGAAAACGTGGGGCAAAAAATCGATCAATTTTATCAAAAAAATAGCAGACTTCCACGTAACCTACAGGAGGTTGCAATAGATGAGAGCTATCCATATCCTCCAAATAAATTGTTTAACATTATAGAGTTTAAAGTCGCAGGCGATTACAGACTTATTTATCATCCAATTGATGAAAAAAACTTTACCCTGGTTATGACAAACAATAAAGGTTATATAGTTTATTTTTACTCTGATGATCAAGATGTATTTCAAGAAAGTGAGGGTCGTTCATTCACCCCTGCCAGATTCCTCTACAATTACGAACCATATAAAAGTGAACAATTCTTAAAGGGACGACCAAGAGCCCCATTCAATCAGGCAAGCTCATGGCCTGATATTTAGAAAATAACTTCAAATCTGATCCATTCCCCGCAACACTTCGACTGGTTCGATAAACTCACCATAAATCGCTTCGTTCGCTTACAGTAAAAAAGTTGTTTTTATAACTAATTGCAATCCTATAGCTTGAAAAACTTAAAAATGTATGGTAAATTAGACTCATGTTTAGAGAGAAATCAAAATTAGCCTTTGCCCTTGAGGCACAAGCTATATTAAATCGTGCAGCAGAGTCGACTAATATGACCACAGCTCATGGTGAGCCAATTCCACCTGTTGATGTTACAAAACTCAGGCAAGTAATTAAGTATGATATTGGTGGTGTGAGTAGGACAGATGCTGCCAGGCGAGCAGCTCAAAACTCTGGTAAGTAATTAATTCCCCCATAATTTTTGTAAATTGTCTGAATTTTGCTTTAACCTCTTTTTCAGATCACAGTATCCTTATCCAAGAAGTAATTGAAGAAAAAAGCTTTTAAAATTTCTAATGTCTAAATTTTAATTTCTAAGCGAAGCTTGGAAACATGCTCCGCATATTTCTAAACAAATCCTAATATCATAATTTCTAATTCGAATATCGGAATTTTTAATCATTATTTAGATTAATTAGAAATTAGTAATTACTAATTTCCTATACCTGCCATTCTTTCATGCCAGTAATTTTCTTTATATATAAAGGATCAGTTGCATAGCCACATTTGTGAATCATGACTATTTTATCCAAAGGAGTTTTACAGCTAGCTACAGGCGAGTAGCGAGGATTTTTAGTGATTAGCTCTAAATAATCGACTATCGAGTCCAGAGCAGTTGAATATGTTTTAGCTTTTGAAGGATCTTTGTCATAAGCCATGTAGCCAAAATAGTTGTTTTTCATGATCGCCATTAGAGATGTACCACGACCTGTTTCCAAACCAGCTTGGCAGATTGTGATACTAGGTGGAAATTTATAAAGCTTGGAAACTGCTGTTGCCAAAAGGACAAATTGATCCCAGGTGATCTTGGGTTTACTAGCAAATGGAAACTTTTTAATAATTTTTGTTTTAGCTCCTGGAGTCATCTGATCTGATAATAGCAGAATTATGAATTATGAATTATGAATTATGAATTATGAATTAGGCATTAGGCATTAGGCATTTGACATTTGGCATTGGATATTTGACATTAAAGTATGTGGTTTGTGTATATACTGCTGTGCGAAGATAATTCTCTTTATACCGGTTCAACCAATAATCTTGAAAAAAGATTTCAGGATCATTTAAAAGGCAAAGGAAGTAAATATACTCGCTCGCATAAACCACTCAAAATTGTCTATTCAGAAAATTTAGAGTCAAAATCGGCAGCTTTAAAAAGAGAAATTGAAATAAAAAACTGGAACAGGCCAAAGAAGATTGAATTACTTAATATAATCCTATAATCTTTGCATTTCCACCAGTCGGCTATTATAATACCGCCATGAGAAGAGTTGATGATGAATACCAAGGCGTTTTAGTCTGTGGGCAAGGATTAATGAGGAATGAGACTGGTAATGGATATTTACCAAATCGCAATATGGTTGCCAGAATTCTCGCAGCTTCCCAGCTGATAAATGACATAAATAAAACACAAGAAAAACCTGTTTCATTGATACTAGGTGGAGGTGATGTTTTTAATACAGGAACGCCAATTTCAGAATATTATGAAAAATTTGCTGAAGAAAGATTTCAAGTAGATCCAAGGACGATTAGGAAGATCGACGCTTTAGAGACCGTAGGTGAGGTTAAAGGAGCAGAAAGGTTGGTAGGTGGAAAGCTGGTAATAGTCACCAATGATTGGCATGTTGTGGCTTTAGAGTTGGCTCGTCGATACGGCCACAATTTCTATCCAGTAGAGAGTGTTGAGGAAAATAAAGATCTTATAAATCAACTTTTAACCAAACCTCGCCATTCAGAAAAGTTGATTCAGCTTTTTGGACAATTGGCTATAAAAGCTGGAGCAGAAGAATTGTATCAACGTTTGGCTCAGGCAAGTATTCGCCAAAGAGCAACTTATATTGCCGCGAATACGCCACTACCTTTCTAAGTTATAATATTTAAGTGCCTTTTATCTGGATTTTTTTAGCTGAACTGGTTTTGCTCTCAGCACTGACCAGCCATTCAAGTAGCTATTTTCTCCGGCTTTTTTATTCACTCACAGGCAGTGAGAAAGGTGCTGTGATTTTATTCTCAATATTATTTTTTCCAGGTACTTTTGTCCATGAACTAGCTCACTGGCTGATGGCAAAAATATTGCTGGTGCCTACTTCGCAGATGGAATTTGTTCCTCAGATTCAAGGGGGATCGATCAAGCTGGGGAGTGTCTCGATCGCCAAAACCGACCCTCTGCGCCGGTTGCTAATCGGGGTGGCGCCAGTGATAGTTGGCTTGAGTATTTTGCTGGGAATGCTTTGGAGTATTCAAGCCTATTTTCAATATTTTAGCAGCTATCCTTGGTGGATCTGGCTGGCGCTGGGGTATGTGGTATTTGTGATTGGTAGCACGATGTTTTCCAGCCGAAAAGATTTAGAGGGTTCATTGGGGGTCATAATTAGCATCGGGCTTACTATCTTAGGTATCTATCTACTGGACTTTGGCTGGGTTTTAAACGCTTTATACCCCTGGTTGACCATAAATTTAAATGATTTTTTCTATCAGATCAGCGGGCTTTTGACAGTGCCTATTGGGATAGATCTGGCGGTAATAATTGTCGGACTTCTGTCCAGACAGAGGTTGGAAGCAGATTGATTTGACAAGACAATAAAAATTAGAAATAATAGATTAACACTGCCATGCCGGAAGATAAATCTATAGACTCTACTCCGTTTGTAAACTCTCAGGGTATGACCGAGACCCGCTTTGATGATTCAAAGCCTGTATCCTCAGGAAGTGCCAATCTTCAAGCCGATAAAAATCGAGTAAAAGGTTGGGT
>CAZMGC010000020.1:0-18302 GCA_964565795.1 uncultured Gammaproteobacteria bacterium | reverse complement strand
CATCTCATCATAAAAACCCTCCGGTCCTTTCATGTCTTCACTTTCTGCCCACATATCAGTAAGTCTCACTACATAATCTAGAAGTTCATGATCTTTATCTAATAATCTTCCAACATGGAAAAAGTTTGCTAGATCTTTAGCATCTCTTGGAATTTTACCCTCAAAAACCATCCTTATAACAGCAGGAGTTAAAAGAATAACGGGTGCTATATCTACAATTTTCCAAAACTGAGAGCTGGTATTTGCTAATTCTTGTTGACCCAGTGCTTGTCCGGCTCTAAACAAATGATCTTTATCTGTCATAGGTGTTCCATCTAGTTCTAGAATTTCGCCATTTCCTTTAAAATCAAAACTTGCAAACATCCTCATAGCAAGTGTTAAGCTTAAATGTTCTTTTGCAAGATAAAGTGATTCATGGAGGGGGAATGGTTCAAGATTTTTAGTAATTCCTACATTTATTCCTAAATCAACTGGATTTGCATATGGCCATTCATAATTATTTACTCCGTCAGTTACCATAAATCCTGGTTTCTCTTCAAAACCAGAAGTGAATATCGAGACAGTAGCAACTCCCGAAAAATCTCTTGTTATCGGAAGAGGAATTGTGTCTGGATTTGTAATAAGAGAAATATCCTCTGGGGGATTATCTTCGTTATGAAGCGTTCTGCTTTCATTTCCTATTTTTTCTAAAATTGGTTCACCTGAGTCAATAAGCGCCTGTGTTAGCGCCTTAAATCTCTCGTCTGTTATAAGCGGACGTCCTTCTAAATCAGCAAGTGGGCCATGATAGACTTCAGTTTTTGTAGGAATATTTGCGCCACAAGCTTCTAGGATAGTAGCTGCAGCAGGAGCACTAGCCAAAGCTGCTCCTGTTTTTAAAGTTCTAGCTAAAAATTCACGTCTTGATAATTCTTGTGTCGGTATACCTCTTTCTGTATTTTGCATAAGGCGCAATTATACAGGACGCCCCGTAGTGATGCAATAGTGCCTGGACATATGATATAAACCTATAACTTTAGCCTCGCAAGGCCAGGCCTTGCGTGCGTAGATAACTATGAGGTTGATTAGGCAGCGCTTCCTTTAGCTTCCTCGGGATAGAATCTTTGTCCTCTATGATTAACTTCCCACTGTTCTTCTACCAAGGCTAGTAATTCTCTGGGTCCAATTTCTCGCATTAGTGCGAGAGCGTTACCTTCCCAACCTTCCAGGTGAAGAAGTCTGGTAATTTCTTCAACTTTTTTGGATCTTTGTTCCGCATCTACTTCTTCTCGAGGCTTTTTTCTTAATTCATCTAACTTCCTTCTCAGTTCTACTGCTAATTTATCCAAAATGGGAGAATCTGTAGCTTCACCCAAAACTAAATATCTACGCATATAGCTATCAAACATATCGTCATTCATGCTTCTTCCGCGTCTTCCACGTAACTGATACTTGAATTCCATTTGGAGCATGCTTTCTAGAATTTTATCAAGTGAATCTTCTTGTGAGAATTGAGTGCCATCCCTTTTAAGTCTACGAATATCATTGTATGCATCGGTTATTTCATTTTTTGGGCTTTCTAAATTTTTAAGGTGGATGCCTGGAGGGGAAATAGCTCTTATATAGGCTGGAACTATTCTCGGTAGGTCCACGTCTGGCATTAGCCCTGATGCGACAGCCCACTCGTTCGTAAAAGATTGACCAATGGAGCTTCCCTGGGTAAATCGAAAACTTCCCCTGAAGAACTGCCTGAATGCGATTTGTTCGGGTGAAAGAGCGGTTTTGGGTTCTGTTTGAACTGGCGGTCTAATATCCTTTGGCCTTGAGCCATCCATAAAATAATTCTAGCATATTAATTAATAAGTCTTTGGTTATATAGTTTTAGCCTCGCAAGGCCAGGCCTTGCGTGCGTAGATAACTATGAGGTGGTATGAACCGGCTGGTAATTCTTCTAAATCTGTTAGGGTTTGATCTACTTTTAGTTATTTAAGGATTATTTAATTGTGATTAGGCCTCTGTTATAGTCCAATCATAAGAAAGGGGGTGAATATAATGAGAAAAATTATTTCAGTTTTCTTTGTTTTGTCATTTTTCCTTCTAGCAAGATCCGCTTCGGCTGACTCTCTTTCTGTAAATTTTGAAAATCCTCCATATAATCTTGGTGTGATTAACGCGCAAGATGGATGGAGTAGTACTGGAGCTGCAGGATCAGGATGTGCAGTTTATGATCATTCTGTTTCTTTAAATTCTTATGGATACGCTGCGTTTGGTGCCCAATCTTTTAGAATTTCAAATGCTGTAACTAGCGGATGTTTCGGAGATCAAACTTTCTCTAAGTCTTTAAGTAATGAGGCTGGAGAAGCATCAGCAGTAAATAACGGAATGAGCGGAGGAGTTAGGCAGGGACATTTCGAAAGTTCATTTTCTATCGCTTCTGCAGTTCCTGGTTCTCAACAGTCAGGGCTTGTGATGTCAGTTTCTCCTGACAGAGGTGACGGAGCAAGAATGAGCTATTTAAGGTTTGAGGATCAAGCTGACGGAATTCATGTTTTCTTTGATGATTATCAAGATCTAGCACCATTTGGAGGAGCAGTTGGGGATCTAGTTGGTTGTGGAGATGAGGATAATTTCTTTGAAACCGATATAGCAACAATTTCCAGATCAGCACCTCATACTATTAAATTCTCAATGGATTTTGTAGACGGCGAAAGAAATGACGTCGTAAAAATCTATATAGACGGAGTGTTAAAACATACTGGTACCAGCTGGGAAGACTACTTTAGATATTGTGAAGGAAATCCAACCAGACCAGTTGATTCACTTCTATTTAGAACTGGAGGAACGGCAGCGCCTGTTACAGCAGGAAATGGTTTCTTAATCGACAACCTATCCTTACTAACGGGACCTCTGTTAGTTGGGCCACCTACTTCTAAAAGTGAGTGTAAAAATGATGGATGGAAGAAATTTAATAATCCATCTTTCAAAAATCAGGGAGCTTGTGTTTCGTATGTAGAAAAGCATTCGAAAGATAATAACAAGCCTGAGAAGAAAGACAAAAAAGATAAGCCTGATAAGAGAAGTGGTAAAGACCACGAAAAGATTTATTAAGCTCAATCTTTTAGTTTAAAAGCCTACCTTAACCGGTAGGCTTTAGCCCATTGATGTCTTAACTTCTGTTTTAAGAATTGACCAACTTTAAAAGCCTATAATCTTAGCCTCGCAAGGCCTGGCCTTGCGTGCGTAAGATGCTATAGGTTTATGTGGTGGCTGGGGCTTGTGGAAAGAAAGATTCACCGGGATGGTTTCTTTCCCATAAAGCCTCGACGTATGCAAGGATTCTTCGGTCACCCATGGCATTAAGTCTTCTGGAAATCATATCTTCGATTAATTCTCCTGAGCCTTGAAAAAGTTGAGGAAGTGGGGAAAGTGCTTCATTTGAAATCATCTCATTTGTAACAGATGAGAATGGCTCCGCTCTTAAACGATCAAGAGCTTGGGTTAGCTCAACGCAAAGTTGATCTGTAATCTGTGATCCAGTTGAATCTCCAATTACTGCGAATTTTCTTAGATAGCTTTCGTGTTGATCAGAATCAGGAGCTCTTTTTGGTCTTTTAACTATCTGATATTTAAATTCTCTCCCCAAAACTTCACTTAGGACAACTGGAACTAAATTTTCAGCTTCTACTCCCTTTGGTTCGGATTTACTTTTATGAAGTTCACTCCAGACAAAAGCCCTGTCTCTTTCAATTACATCAGCTGGTCTTTCTAAATGTTGGCCTGGAGGAAAAAGAGATAGCATATATTTGGGAATATGTCTTGGAATCTCAATATCTGGAAGTAAACCTTTAGCTACCGCATAATCAAATATAACCTTTTGAATTGCAAGTGACCCTTCAGATACTAGAAAAGAACCTCTAACGAATTGCCTTACCGCGATTTCAGCTGGAGTTAATGGAGCACCGTCTTTAATAGCAGGCGTACTTATACTTGACCCTGGAATTCCTGGTGCTTCAGCCATAAATTGATTTTAACATTAATTTTAAAATATCCAATCCCTTATGCTATAATTCCCGGTTATGAGTGGAAAAGAAGGGGACTCAAGTGGTGAAAAAATAGGAGTTTTGGGTATTGAATTGGAAAGTCAAGCTGAAAGGCAGTGGGAATCGCTTTTCAGCTTAATTTATGTAAAAAATCGAATCGCAGGCAAAAGCTCCACAAGCTTTGAAGGAAGTTTTAGATACGATGAAGATGGGCCGATTGACTATTTGACACAGGTTATGGCTTTGGGCACTGTATCATTAAGACCACATTTTGTTGCAGTAATTCTCATGAGAAATGATGAGATTGTAATGGCAGGGTTGGCAAGTGCTAATTGGAACGGAAGTCAACCAAAAGTAGGAGACATCAGGTTGTTTGGTGAAAAAACTAGAGAAATTGATCTTGATCCATTAGTAATTGCAGCTCTTGGTCAGCTAAGTGTTTCACCAGCCTCAGAAAATGCCCAGCATGCGACTGCAGGTATAGATTTTCCCATGAGGCCTCAAGAAAGAATTCATTAAAATTGTGCTATAATTTCCCCCGATATGTCACAAGCGGAAAGAGATCAAGGAAAAGAAAATAAAGAAAGACCTTCTCATAAAGCATGGAGAGAGCTTTATGAAGGGATTACGGCAGATGCGAATACTAGGGATTTGCCAGCTGATAGGCTGCGTTATAGACAGGAAATTGAACCACTTGGTCCGAATGAAACACAATCAGATTACGACATTAGGATAGCTTGTTATGCTAAAGATGAATTAGGAAGACCAAGAGTTGTAGTTGCTGACGTTTATGAGGATGGAACTCATATACAACAGGCATTTTCTATGGGAGTTTGGCACGAAGAAGGATTACGAATCGGATTTGTATTATCAAAGGTGGATAGAAGTTATGGCAGATTTACTCTAACAGAAATCGGAAGGCACGCCACCCAAATAGTTCAAGAAAGTGTAATGGAAATTGCAACAGAACCCGAGCTTTCTCCTGATATGGAAGAAATAGCCTCGGGTCAAACAATTTTCCCGGTTCCTACTCCTAAATCAGGTGACGCCCCAAATTAATATTGACAGTTTTAAAAAAATTGCTATCATGCAAGCATGGCAAGCGAAAGATCTGGAAGACAATTAACTGCCGAGGAAATAGCCAGGATAAATGCATTATATGGCGATGAGGATTCTAAAGGAAGTGAAGAAGGCGTAGTAGTTTTACCTCTAATTCATACAGATGAGGAAATGGCTAGGAGAATTTCCACTGGAGTTGAGGAGGTAGTAGGGTGGGGACATACTTTAACTTTAGCAATTGGCGAAAGGGAAGGATGGGATCCAAGTGGAGAAAGAGTTGCCAGACTTGTTTTATCAGATGGTACAGTGAGCTATCATGGTTCAGGAGGTACTGCTGAGGAAGCGCTTAATTCACTTCTAAATCCTGAAACAAGGATTTCAGGCGATAAGTCAGTTGAGGAAGTTAGCGCAACATCCGGCGGTTTAGGTAGAGTTTATAGATCAAGAGCATTGCCATCAAGTCGTCTAGATTTAATGCTACAGACCCATAGACTTAGCGTTGGTGTTTCGACCGAGAGTGGGAGTATAACAACTACTTTAGTAAGCCGCCAGGGAGGAGTAAGCAGGGGATCTGGTGAGAATTTTCCTGCTGCACTCCAATTCGCCCTCAATGGTATTAGGAGATCCTAGTTAGCTTGCGTTAGCAATCTTTTTTTGTTAGAATAGCTCATTCTGTAGCCTCATTCTGCTCCTTGTTGAGAATCTGCAAAACACAATATATGTATAAGAAATTGAAAAAGCTTAGTGTCAGTTTTAAGAAAAAGTCTACCCCTAAAATTAATTATTTTTCTCGTAAAAGAAAAGAATATTATTCTAAATTTTTAGGTCATGCGCAGAAAAGACCTGTTGCAACATTTCTAGGACTACTGTTAATGCTTTTGGGTTTAATTATTATTAGTAATGTAATTAATAAACCAAAACCAGAGGCAGAAGAAACTTCTCTTCCCACAAAAGAAGTAGAAACATACACGATCGGTCAGTCTCCGAAGATTACAGTACAGGCACAGGTTGAAAAATCAGGAGTTATTAGAGTAGTTTCTTTAGGCGCTGGAGTAGTGCAAAGTATAAATGTAGAAGTAGGACAAGATGTAGGAGCAGGCACAAATTTAATCGGAATGTCTACGAATTATCAAGGGGGCAATGCTTTTTCAGTGCAACGTCAATTAGCAGGGGTTCAATATAAAAATGCAAAAGATACTTATCAAATAAATGTTGAGCTAATTGATAAGCAAAAAGAATTGGCAGAAAAGTCAGATCAAAATGCTGATGAGCTGCGAAATATCAGTAACCAGTCCCTAGAATCCACAAGAAGTATTATAGCTTTAAATAACGAAATATTAACATCTCTTGAGGCGCAACAATCTAGTCTTGAAGCTCAAAATATTGGAGGTTCAAAAGAAGCAGAGATCCTTGGAGTAAAACAGCTTAGAAGCCAGTTAATGTCAGGAAACAGTCAATTAGAAGCAGGACTTAGAGCTTCTGAATATACTGGCGCATCAGATAAAATTCCAGCAGAACTATCTAACATTTCTAAAGATATAGCATTAAAACAGCTTGAAATTCAAAAAAAAGCAGTTGGACTTAATCTTGAAGTGTCACGTTTAAGTCTTGTTTTAGCACAGATTAATGAAGCACTTATGTTTCCAGCAAGTCCTGTTAATGGAACAGTTGAAAGAATTTTCGTAAGAGAAGGACAGGTGTTAAGCCCTGGAATGCCGATTGCTCAGATAACTGGGGCATCTGATAGTCTTATTGCAGTAGCTTTCTTGAATCGCGAAATTGCGCAAGGTGTTGGGCGGGCATCTGCTTCAACCCTTCATTTAGGAAATGAATCTCTTGAGAGTGTTCCATTTTATGTTTCTAAAGATGCAACAGATGGGTCTTTGTATACAGCGCAATATGCAATCCCTCAGGAGCTTGCGAGCCAGGTTACAGACAGGGGATACATTACAATTGAGATTCCGGTTGATTTCCCAAATACAGGCTCAGTTATTCCATTTGTTCCAATCGATTCTGTATTTCAAACCCAGGACCAGGCATATTTATTTATAGTAAAAAATGGAAAAGCAGAAAGTAAAAAAGTTAAATTAGGGCAGGTTATTGGAAGATTTGTAGAAGTAACAAGTGGATTATCTGAGTCTGATCAGGTTATTTTAAATAGAAACGTAATAGCAGGGGATCCGGTAAAACCAATAAATTAATTGAATGAAACATGCGTCATATCTTAAACATCTTCACTTTGATAAAAAATTAGCTTCCTCAATACAAGCTAAGTATTTAGCTAATCCAAGACTTTTAATTCTGCTTTTAACAATAATTATTACTTTTGGATTTTTCAGCTATAGAAGTATTCCAAGAAGACTTAATCCTGAAATTAAAATTCCGTACGTAGTAGTTAGTACTGTTCTTCCTGGCGCAAACCCTGCAGATGTAGAATCCTTGGTAACTGATCCGCTGGAGGATGAAATTGCAGGAGTACGAAATATAAAAACATTTGCTTCTACCTCTAGAGATTCAGTCTCAATTATTCAAATAGAATTTAATACAGGAGTCGACGCTGATAAAGCAGCAAGTGACACAAAAGCAGCTGTTGATTCAGTTGCTTTACCTGCCGATGCACAAAAACCAAATACAGCAAAAGTTGATTTTGAACAATTTCCCGTTTGGAGTTTTTCCCTAACTAGTAAAAATGGAGATGCCGCATCGCTTCTAACGCTTTCAAAAACATTAAGAGACAGACTTGAGGCGGTTTCTTTAGTAGATCAGGTTAATATTTCAGGACTTGAAGAGCAGGAAATTCAAATAGTAATAAAACCGGAAGCAATTTCAACTTACGGATTTAATCCCCAGACTTTAATGGGTGCTTTATCGAACGCTTCTAAATCTTTTCCAGCAGGTACTTTAAAAACTGATTCTTCAAGTTTCACGCTTAGTATCGATCCTACAATTACAAATATAGATGACATTAGAAATATAAAAGTGAGTTCTGGAAGCACAATCGTAAATCTCTCTGATATAGCAACTGTTTCAAAAAGATCAAAACCTTCTCAGCTCCAAAGTTTTGTAGCAAATCACTCCGATCCAGCTGGTCAAGCTGTTAGTTTTTCCATATTTAAAACCGAGAATGCAGATATAGGAAAAACTGCCAAGGAGGCAAAAAAAGTAACTGATGAAGTTTTAAGACAATATGAAGGGCAATTTAGTATTTTTACCACATCTGATGTTTCTGAAGAAATTGATGATCAATTTAACGAACTCATTCGTGACTTTTTATTAACTATTATTTTGGTTTTCGTCGCACTGTTTGTTTTCTTAGGAATTAGGCAAGCAATTGTAGCTTCAATTTCAATTCCATTAACTTTTTTAATTACATTTGGAATAATGAATTTCTTTGGTGTTGCTCTATCATTTATTTCATTCTTCTCGCTTCTATTGGCGCTTGGACTTTTAGTTGACGACACAATTGTTGTGATTTCTGCAATGACGGCATATTATAGATCTGGAAAATTCAGTCCGCAGGAGACTGGTCTATTGGTATGGCGTGATTTCATCATTCCAATTTTTACGACAACTCTAACTACTGTTTGGGCGTTTATTCCTCTATTACTTTCGTCTGGAATTATTGGGGAATTTATTAAACCAATTCCAATCTTAGTGTCAGCAACACTTCTCGCTTCATTCTTTGTGGCTATGTTTATTACTTTACCTGTCATAGCCTATCTTTTAAAGCCAAAATTACCTAAGAGAGTAACAGTTTTACTCGGTATTCTGATTATGATTGGTTTGGCGGGCGTTTTAGTGGCAATTTCTGGAAGAACACCATTGTTACTCGTTGAGTTTTTAGTTTTTGGATTATTTTTATTCCTGCTTTATAAACTTAGAGGAATAGTATTCAAGGGATATGATGATAGGATTTCGAAGCCTTCCAGAAAATATAGAAAATACTTTGACCAGGGATTAATAAGTTTTGAAATTTTATCAATTAGATATCAAGGGTTAATTACGAAAATTCTTTCATCAGGTAGATGGCTAAAGGTAACTGTAGTATTAGTCGTAATATTTTCAATCTTTTCATATTTACTTGTGCCGCTTGGATTTGTAAAAAATGAATTTTTTCCTAAAACTGATTCTGATCAGCTAAGTGTTTCCGTAGAACTTCCTCCAGGAACAAATGTAGAAACTTCTAAAAAAGAAGCATTGTCTATTTTTTCAAAACTACAAAAACAGGAAGATGTAGAAACAGTATCTCTTAATTTAGGACAAGCTCCTGATGAATTCGGTGGAGCTGGTGGGGTAGAGGCAAATAATTTCTTGTTTACTTTAGTATTTGAAGAAAATAAGAAGAAGAGTTCATTTGAGATTGCTCAAGACATAAGGGATGAATTTTCAAATTACTCAAAAGGAAAGTTTTCAGTGAATGAATCGAGTGGTGGCCCTCCAGCTGGAGCAGATGTGCAAATAAAGTTATTAGGAAATGATTTAGCGCTTTTGGATAAATATGCTGATGAAATCGTAAATTATCTGGAGTCTGAACCTGGAGCCACAAACGTAAATAAATCCATAAAACCGGGTACAAGTAAAATTACTTTTATTCCAGATAAACAAAAGCTTGCAGAAAATTCAATAACTGCTGAGCAAATTGGTCTAACGCTTCGCACTTATGCAAGTGGATTTGAATTATCAAGTGTAAAATTTGATACTGAGTCCTCTGACGAGGAAGATATTTCATTAAGGTTTTCAGAAGGAACACAATTCGTTGAAAATATTGATGAGCTATTAATTACAAATCCAGTAACATTTCAGCAAATACCGTTAACTTCTTTGGGAAGAATGGAATTGGCAACAAGTCCTACATTAATAACTCGTGAAGATGCAAAGAGATCAATCTCTATTACCGCTTCTGTTAAAAATGGTTACTCAATTCAGGATGTGAACAAAGAACTTGAACAATACGCAAATACGTTGGATCTGCCATCCGGATATTCATGGAAAACAGGAGGAGTAAATGAAGAAAATCAGGAATCTGTAAATTCTATATTTACCGCAATGATTCTTTCTTTCTTGTTGATTTTGGTAACTATGGTTTTACAATTTTCATCATTTAGAAAAGCTTTGATAGTGCTTTTGGTTATCCCGCTTTCAATTTCCGGAGTATTTATTATTTTTGCACTAACAAATACGCCACTTTCGTTCCCAGCGCTAATTGGAGTACTGGCTTTATTTGGAATTGTTGTTAAGAATTCGATTCTTATCGTAGATAAGATTCAAGCAAACGAAAAAACAAAAATGAGTTTTATTGAAGGAATTGCAGAAGGAGCTGCGAGTAGGCTTGAAGCGATTGCTTTAACTTCATTAACTGCGATTTTAGGATTAACTCCAATTACTCTTTCAGATCCTTTATGGAGGGGTCTTGGTGGAGCGATAATTGCAGGTCTTACTTTCTCTGGAACTATAATGCTTTTCTTTATACCAGTGGTTTATTATCTGACTTTTAGATCTAGCCAAAAACGGAAAAAACTTTCTTAATTAAATCTTCGATTTCTTTTATTAGACTTTTTTCTTCTTCTACAAATTCTATCGATTTCTCTAGCTTATCATTTATATTATCATTGTCTTTATCCTCATTGATTGTTGGGGTGGGTTTTCCAGAAGTAGTTGGATTAGAAGATCCACTAACTTGAATAACCTGACCATTAACTTTTATGGTGTGTTCATCGTTAACTGCATTTACTTCAATGTTTCCCGGTGTATCAGAGGTGTAATTTGTTTTTTTCCCATTAGTCTCAACTGTAATATCCGTATATGAATTCATGTCTTCTTCAGATGTGGAATTTGCATTATTGTTAACATTCACATTAACCCTGCTCTCAGCATAAGCGGGGGTAGCAATTAGCAAGAATAGTAGGCCTAAAAGAGCAGTTTTAAACATCGGAAAATCATTATAACATACTATGCAAGTAGGGAATTTTTGCTATAATTTCTTTTTATGAATTATCTAAACGGACGAATTGTGTTATTTGGAATTGTCTGTTTTTTAATTATTGGAGGTGTGATAGTATACACAAAGAACAATATTTCGCCGAATAAGACGGAGAGTAAGAAGCAGCAGCTTTCAAATTTTGGAAATCCACAGGCAGTAATTTCTCAAAGTGAAAGCCCAATCGAGATGCAGTCAGGACAAGTAACGGTTGCACCGACTCAAGCTAGCGCTCAAGCTCAAACACAGTCTATGCAAAACGTAACAGAATTAAAAATTGAAGATTTAAAAGTTGGTACTGGAGATGAAGTTAAAAGTGGAGACACTGTTGAGGTTAATTATCTCGGTACATTTTTAGATGGAAGAAAGTTTGATAGTTCTTATGATAGAAACCAGACTTTCAGTTTTAATGTTGGAGCAGGAGAAGTAATACAGGGTTGGGATCAGGGATTAATAGGGATGAAGGTGGGAGGAAAAAGAAAACTTCTTATTCCATCTGATTTAGCATATGGTGCATATGGCGCAGGTTCAATTCCTCCAAATACACCTCTAGCTTTTGAAGTTGAGCTTGTAAGCATCAAATAACTTTTTTAAAGGCCTCTTTTTTGATACGATTAAATTGTGAAAAGATTAATTCTTTTACTCTTCACTTTTTTATTCGCTTTTTTAACTTTTGTTGCTCCAGTTAAGGCGCAGATAATCACTTCTGAAAAATTAATTACGATTGATACATCAAAGCAAATGCTTTACGTATGGGATGGCGGACGGTTAATAAATCAAAGTCCTGTGAGTACAGGGATGTACTATACCCCGACGGTAAAAGGGGATTTTAGAATTTACAAAAAATATGAAAAACAAAATATGAGTGGAAGCTATCCACCATACCCACCCTATTTTTTAAAAGATGTTCCATATGTTATGTATTTTCATAAAGCCTATGCTTTACACGGAGCTTTTTGGCATAACAAATTTGGAACAAGGGTAAGTCATGGATGTGTTAACCAACCTGTCGCATTTTCTAAATGGTTATTTGAGTGGGCTCCAATTGGAACTAGAGTGATGGTTTTTTAATATGAAGAAAATCCGATTAAATACCCCATATCTCTCTAAATTTTTTATTTTATTTTTTCTATTTTTATTTCTACTTTTTAATGCGAATAACAGTAACATTTCAAAAAGATTTTATTTAAGAGACGATGGGTCAGTTATTGAGAAGAATATTAAAGTCTATCCCACCCAGCCACCTTTTGACTGGTCAGTTGAGAAGGTTGATGAACACATAACTAAGATTAATTTACCACCAGATCCTCGAATGTCTACGCCAGAAGAGTTAAATAGTGCCATGAATGACTATAGAAGAGCACATAATGTACAACAGGTTACAAAAAATGATTTACTGTGTGATATTGCTCAAAAAAGGGCAGAGGAGCAGCTTACAAATGGAGGGCTTGATGGCCATGCCGGGTTTGATAAATATGGAGAAAGTCAGGATGAGTTTTTTAGAATAGGTGAGGTTCTGTTCGGAGGAGTACAACCGCAATACGGCGTGCATATCGTAGAGTATGGTTGGGATAGGTCTTTAACGGGACATAAGGAGGCAATTGCGGACCCAGAGTGGAATCATGGATGCGGTGGAATTGCTGGTTACTACGCAGTATTTATTTTCGGAACTAAATAAAAAGTCTTCTTAATACTGGAATTCTACTAATAATAAAAAGAATTAATATACTTATGAACATTATTATTAGTGCATTTAAAAAACCTGCATAGAAGTTATTTGGATTTATAAAAATATATCCCTTAAAAAGTTTTGAAAGTAATACGTCATGAATAAGATAAATTCCGAGACTCATACCACTTATTTTGGCAACTACATTTCTGGTTTGTTTAGAAATCTTGATGTATTTAAGAATTCCAAATGCAAAAACTGAAAAAGTGAGTGACGCCAAAATAATTATTGGAGAAAAATAATGAATAATTTGAAGATTTATATTTTTTATTAAAACTAAATTTGCAAGAATAATTGAAGAAATTATTGAGACTATAAAAATTGAAAAATAAAAATATTTGTTAACTTTTTCTTTTGAAATTAAAAATAGATAGTAACCAAAAATATAAAAACCTATAAATCCAAAAGTTTGTCTCACTAATCCATTGTCCGCTGCATATGGAAAAGCCTGGGAGTTAATAGTGTATGGAAAAAAAGAAAAAGCTAAAAACCATACCAATAACAAAAGAATTACTTCTTTTTTTGAAGAACTTTGGAGAAGATTTCTAAGAAATGGAGTTATAAGATAGAGACAAACAAGAAGTGGTAAAAACCAGAATGCTTGTAAGCTTTTTTTAAATTCTGTAACAAAAAAAGTAATTGATTGATCGTTTGAATAAATTTGAATTGCGGTCAAAACTAGTGACCAAGAAATCCAAGGTAGTAAAATTCTATTTAGTCTTTTTTTAAAAAATGTTTTAATGTCTTCTTTTTTAGGAAGTAAAAGATAACCACTTAAAATTAAAAATAAAGGAGCACCAAGATACCCAAGAGAAGTATATGCTAGACCCAAGTAATAATTAATTATTGAAGTCTGATAAATACCTGATGTATGAACGAGGATAATTAAAAATGTAGCAATTATTCTTACTATGTCAGCCCAGCTTTCCCTTTTGGTTTGCATTAAGTGTGAATATCTCACGAGTTTTATTTTTTGTAAAGCGTTTATTGAAGCAAAGGTGCCATTTGCGGTACAATTAGCTTTATGCTCGCCCCGTATTTTTATCGGATGTGAGTTTTTAAAATGTCAGATTATAGTCAATCAAAAAATTCGGGGTTTAAGCCGGTAAATCCATCAGTTAATTTTCCAGAAATTGAGGAAGAAATTCTTAAGTTATGGCGAGAAAACCGTATATTTGAAAAATCAGTAGAAAAAGATGCGCCAAATGGCGACTGGACATTTCTAGATGGTCCTCCTTTTGTAACTGGAATGCCTCATTACGGACACTTACTTGGAAGTATTCATAAGGATGTGTTTGGCCGTTACTATACCATGAAAGGATATAGAGTAAGACGTGTTTGGGGATGGGATGGACATGGACTTCCAGTAGAAAATAAAGTCGAAAATCAACTTGAAATAAAAAGAAAAAAAGATATTGAAGATGTAATTGGAGTTAAAAAATTCATCGATGAATGTAAAAAATATGTAGAGCAAATTTCAGGAGAATGGGAATGGTATGTAGATCATATTGGACGCTGGGTTGATTTTAAAAATGCATACAAAACTTGGGACACTCCATACATGGAATCAGTCATGTGGGTTTTCAAGCAAATGTATGTAAGGCGCCATATTTATAAAGGTATTAAAGTCACGCTTTTTTGTCCGCATTGTTCAACCCCAATTTCTAATTTTGAGGTCGCGATGGACGCTGATAATTATAAAGATGTTCCAGATAGGGGTACCACTTACAAATATGAACTAGAAAATGAAAAGGGTACATTTGTCCTGGCTTGGTCGACAACTCCTTGGAATAAAATCGTCACCCCTGCGCTAGCTGTAAATCCAAAACTTAATTACGTAAAAGTGGAGCAAAATGGAGAAAAATATATTCTCGCAAAAACCACAGTAAAGATTTTGGGCGATGCAAATACATATAAAATAGTCGATGAATTTAAAGGAGATAAATTGGTTGGTTTGAAGTTCACGCCACATTACGACTTTTACAAAGACAAGATTGCAGAAAATGAAAAAGCTTTCGAAATAATCGGTGGAGAATTTGTAACCGCAGAGGAAGGAACTGGAGTAGTAACAATAGCGGCCTACGGTGAAGAAGATTTGAAAGCAATGAATGAAAATAAAGTGCATATAGAAATTCATTTGGATGAAGAAGGAAATGTAAAAGAAAATGTACCGTTGTTCGGTGGCTTGTATTATTTAAAAGCGAATAAAGCAGTTAATGAGGATTTATCAAGTCGTGGTTTAATTTATAAAGACGAGGAAATAACCCATTCAGTGCCCCTTTGCTGGAGATGCCACACACGTCTTTATTATGCGCCAATAGATGCTTGGTATGTAAATGTTCAAAATATAAAAGAGCAACTTATTAAAACAAATGAAGAAATTAATTGGTTCCCTAAGCATTTTAAACATGGGAGATTTTTGAAAAGTCTTGAAAATGCACCTGACTGGAATATTTCAAGGAATAGATATTGGGGAAGTCCAGTTCCTGTTTGGGAATGTACTTGCGGAGAAAGATTTGTCCCAGGATCAATTGAGGAATTAGAAAAAGAGAGCAAACAAAAAGTTATAAGTCTTCATAAGCCTGACATTGATGAAATTCAGATAGATTGCAAAAAATGTGGTAAGAAAGTTAAAAGAGTTCCTGAGGTTCTGGATAGCTGGATAGAGGCCGGATCAGCTTCTTTTGCAGAACGTCATTATCCGTTTGAAAATAATCAAAAATTAGAAGAATTTTTCCCACCAGATTTTATTGCAGAATACACAGGACAAATTAGGGCATGGTTTTATGTTCTTCATGTAATAGGTGGTGCTTTATATAAATCAAAAGCGTTTAAGAATGTTGGTGTTGAAGGAGTTATCCTTGGCACTGATGGAAGAAAGATGAGTAAAAATTTAGGAAATTACCCAGACCCTAAAGAACTTTTAAATAAATACGGTGGAGATGCACTTAGATTTTATTTAATGTCGTCCCCAATCATGAATGGAGAAGACATAATTATTTCTGAAGAGCAGTACCGCCAGCAAGTTAAAGGCTTGCTCCTAATTCTTTGGAATACTTATAACTTTTTCGTAAGTTATGCAAATGTTGATGGGTGGAGAGTTGCTGATAAAAAACTTGATTCAGAAAATGTTCTAGATAAATGGATAATGACATTGATAAATAAATTGATAGGAGATGTCACAAAAGACTTAGATAATTTCGATACTGTTTCGGCAATTACAAATATAAATAAATTTATAAATGATTTTTCAACATGGTATATAAGAAGAAGCAGAAGTAGGGCTGGAGCATCTGCAACAGACAAAAAAGACAAAAATGACTTTTATTCAACGACCCATGAAGTCCTGGTAACTATCTGTAAATTATTAGCTCCAATTGCGCCTTTCACTGTTGAGGAGATGTATAAAAACTTAACTAACGAAGAATCGGTTCATTTGTCCAGGTGGCCAGAGGAAGGAGACTATAATTCAGAATTAATTTATGATATGGCTTTTGTTAGGAGAATTGTGATAAGAATTCATGCGATCAGAAAAGAAAAAGGAATAAAAGTGAGACAGCCCTTAAGTAGAATTGGTTTTTTTGGAGAGCCACTTAAAGAAAAAGAAAATCTTAAATTGTACGAAAAAATAATTCAGGATGAATTGAATATAAAAAGCATTGATTACATGAATTATTCAGATATGCCAAAAGGAGAGGGGATAATTGATGCAACTGAAAATGATGATTACAAAAAAAGATTTGGATTATTTTTAGATACGCATATTACTGACGCTTTAAGAGCTGAAGGAGATGCAAGAGATATAGTTAGGAAGATTCAAGCTGAGAGAAAAGTAATTGGTACAACTTTGGATGAAAAAGTAAATGTTTCGATAGAAGCATGGCCTAAAGAGTTTGAAGAAGAGATAAAAAGAAAAGCTTTAATAAATAGTTTGACAAAAGGTGAATTTAAAGTTACAAAGGTTTAATGAAGTTTTTCTCGCTGTCCTCAATTGACTGGCTCCTCATGATCGCTGTTGGTGTTCTTGTAATATTTAGTCTTGTTTCTCTCTTTTCAGTAGACTTTGCAATTTTTAAAAGTCAGTTAATTTTTTCAATTCTTTCTGTAATTGTGTTTCTAATTTTTTCCCAGATGAATCCCTCAATATTTAAAAACTATGCGATTCCAATTTATATTGGTTCAATTATTCTTTTAACAGCAGTTTTGTTTTTAGGAGTTGAAAGTAGGGGAAGCGTTAGATGGTTTACGATTTTTGGAGTAGGAATTCAGTTCTCAGAACTTCTAAAACCTTTCTTAGCGATTTCCATAGCTTCATATCTTTCAAATCTTAAATCTTATTCTTTTAAATCGTTTCTTTTAACTCTCGGGTTTATGTTCCCAATTGCTCTTCTTATTTTCTTTCAGCCTGACTTGGGAAATGCGCTTATTTATGTTTTTGTAACTCTGGGGCTTTTACTTGTCTACGGTTATCCGTTTAAATGGTTTTTTACAGGATTTCTAATGTGGCTTGCAAGTCTTCCATTTCTCTGGGTGCTTTTGCATGATTATCAAAGGCAGCGCGTATTAACCTTTTTAAATCCATCCAGAGATCCACTTGGCACAAGTTACAATGCAATTCAGGCTGTTATTGCCGTAGGATCAGGAATGCTAATAGGGCGTGGGCTTGGTCAGGGAACACAGGTAGAACTTCGATTTTTACCTGAAAGACATACAGATTTTATATTTGCGACAATTTCTGAAGAATTGGGATTTATAGGTTCCATAATAATTATTCTGGCATTTGCATTTATATTTTTTAGACTTTTTATAATAATCAGAAATGCAGAAGATAAGTTTTCTAAAATGTTTGCAGTAGCTGCGTTCTTTTTAATATTCGTACATTTTTTTGTAAACGTCGGGATGAATATAGGAATCGTGCCTATTGTAGGAGTAACTCTTCCGTTTGTTTCGTACGGTGGAAGTTCGCTTTTATCAAACTTTATTCTGCTTGGGCTCTTATTTGCGCTTAATAAAGGAAAAAGGCGAGAAGTATTGGAAATACGCTAGGTTTTTGGTATAATTTATAGCTATGCAATACGCAGTAATCAAATCAGGTGGAAAACAATATAAAGTAAGCGCTGGAGATACTCTTACAGTCGATAAGATTGATCTAGCAGGCAAAAAGAATTTTACATTTGAAGAAGTACTTTTATTTGTTAATGATGGAAAAGTAACTTTAGGAAAGCCAAGCATTAAGGGTGCAGTTGTAACTGCAGCTTTAATAGACCAAGTAAAGGGAGACAAGGTTAGAGTTGCAAAATTTAAAGCAAAATCCAGATATAGAAAAGTTATGGGCTTTAGACCACAGCACACAATTTTGAAAATAGAAAAAATTGAAGTTGGAGGCACAAAAGTTACTGAAAAAGCCGAGAAAACAAGTAAAACTGCCCCAACTGAACCAAAAAAGTAGGGAAAGATCTACATTGACTTATTGACCTTTGTGAAAATTCAAGATAAAATCTTATAAGTTTTCAGAAGA
>CAZMGC010000019.1:0-19295 GCA_964565795.1 uncultured Gammaproteobacteria bacterium | reverse complement strand
CCAGTTAACTCTACCTATGACTTTGCAGTAGGAGGTACTGCTACCACCTCTGCTAAATTTGCAATACTTAATGTAGCTGGTAACAGAGGAAATCAAACAGCTTCTATTTCTGGAGATATTACTCTTGATTCGACTACCGCCACAATCCAAACTACGCAAAACAGAAGATTATTTGTTAATCCAACTGGAGGAGACGTTTTGATTGGTTACAGCGGATCATCTCCAACAAACAAATTAACATTAAGAACAGAAAATAATACAGCTACGGGATACATGGATATAGGTTCTGCAAACATTCAGAGACTTAGAATTGGATATTCATATGGAGATGGAGTTAGAGACAATGATACCGCTGCGCAAATTCTTGCAGATGGAACTTCTACAGGAAATTTAGTCCTTGCTTCACGTACAGATGTAGCTTCAGGAATGATGTTCTACACAAATGCAGGTACAGATGGACTTGAGAGAATGAGAATTGACTCCAATGGACTTTTAGGCGTAGGAACAGCATCTCCAATATCTCAACTTCATGTGACACGTCCACTTTCATTCGGTGCAACTGGAAAAGCTCTAGCGATATTTGATCAAATTGAAAATCAGGATATATTTACAGCATCTAAATCAGGAACACCTAAATTCGCTATTGGCCAGAATGGAGAGATTAAGATTGGATCTGGTCTTTTGTCAGCAGGAAACCTTAATAATTGTCTTTTATCAGGAGGAACTGGTTCTGCTCCTTCATGGGGATCATGTTCTGCTGGAGCAGGGGATGGCACGTCTAACTGGACAGTTAACTCATCCACTGGAATTCTTAGACCAAATAATAATACTCTGGACCTTATTTTAGGAGGAATTGCTACATCTTCAGCTAAATTCCAGTTTACGAACATGATTTCAGGAAGCCCAACTCTTAAGATATATAACAGTACAAGCGCAAATTCACTTAACTTCTATCATGACGGAACAGATGCCCGCATAGAAGCTTCATCCGGCCAAATTATAATCGGAAGCGGAGTTGGAAATATAGTTATAGAGGATGCAATCATAAATGATACAGCAAACAATAATGGCTTTGTTAGAGTTTCAGATAAATTCCATGTAGAAGCATCTGAAGCAACACAGGCTCTCGTCAGAATAAATAACACCGGAGCAGGCGACTTATTCACAGCATCAGCAAGTGGAACTACTAAATTTAGAATTGCAAATGACGGTCAAGTATATATGACTGGAGACACCAATGGTGACTATAATTTATATCTCACAAATAATAATACCGGTTCTGATGCTGGTGCAAATATTTCATTAACTACTGCAGATGCCGGAAGACTTGATATGGGTATATATGATCCAACATATAATGACGGAGCATGGGCTAATAGAGCTTATATGTATGGAAGTACAGGATCAAACGGAATAAGTCTGGTAACTTGGGGAACAGGAGACGATATTAGATTTTATACTGGTAATTCAAATGGTTATGCTCTTAGTCAAGGGAATGAGAAATTCAGGCTTACAGATGGAGGTAGATTCGGATTTAATACTTTGTTTAATGCAGATTCCACTCCGAAGGCAAGCTTTGATGTGAGAATGGCTACGGGATCAGGCTCTCTAGCTGGAACTGTCGCTGTAGCTTCAGTCTCAGGAAGAACATCTTTCGCAGCATTGGTAGTAGATAATTCACTTGGTGATCTATTTACAGCTTCATCATCAGGTCAGACAAGATTTGTAATTGAGCAAAATGGAGATGTTGCAATAGGAACAGGTGTCGCGAATGCAAGACTTCATGTGTCTGGCGGAGATATATTAATTGATCAAAGAACAACTACTGCAGCAAATGCTATGCAGAACTGGTCAAGAATTACTAATAGCGCTGGAACAGTTGTTAGTGCTGGAACTAGCTCAATTGCTTCTATTTCAGCTTCAGTTGTTTGGAATGGAAGTCTATATATTGGAACTAATAAAGCAAATGAAGCTGAAGTATACAGATATAACGGTACAAGTGGTAACTGGACTAGAGTTACTAGCGGAGCAGGAACTATTACAACTTCTGGAACAGCAAGCATCGATATGATCGCTTCTATGACTGTTTATAACGGTCAAATGTACATCGGAACTAAAGAGCCAAATGGAGCTGAAATTTATAGATATGAAGGGGGAACTACTTGGACAAAGGTAAGCCATGCCACTGCAGGAAGAATCTTAACTAACACGGGTATTGATGGTGTTACTTCTTTAGCAGTTTATGGAGGTAGGCTATTTGCAGGAACAGAAGAACCAAATTTAGCAGAAGTCTATATTTATGGAGGAGGAACTACATGGCAAGCTGTAAATGGAACTCAAGGTACATTGGTAGCTACAAATACAATTGGAGTAGATTCTATTACTAATATGGTAAGTTGGGATAATCAGCTTATTGTAGGAACATACAGCAGTTCAGGAGATGCTGATGTTGTCAGATGGAACGGAATTATCGGAGGTTCTCCATTCTTTGCACTTAACTTAGCAAGTACCACAGGATCATATCTTATAGATAATTCAGCTCAAACTGGATACACAGAAGTTACAGCTATGACAGTTTGGGCTGGAAAATTAATAGTAGCACTTAGAAGGGGACCAAGCTTGTCTGATATTCTTATGTATCAGCAGCCTGCAGGTGGTGCAGCTCCTATTAACTCATGGACTAGGATGAACAGTGCAGCGGGAACTATTACTGCAGGTGGTACTGCAAATATCGATGGAGTTAGTGCATTGGCTGTATATAACGGAAGACTCTATGCGGGTACAAGTGAATCCAATTCAGCTGAAATATACAGATATAATGAGGATGCAGCTTGGACTAAAGTTTCACAGAATACAGCTGGAATGATTTCAGGTGGAGGTACTCCTTCAATAGATACCATTTCTACTTTGATGCCATTCAACCATAACTCTCTATTTGCTGGAACACTTGAATCTACAAATGCAGCTGAAGGTTATATTTATGAAGCTGTAATTGACCAGTCATTTGCTCTTAAATTCCATGCGGGTAACTCACAATCAGGTGGAGAATCAAATAATCAGCAAAACTTAGCTTCAATCTTCTTTGTAGCCTCACTTTCAGCAAATGTAAATAATAAAGCTGGAAATACAGGTTCATTCGTATTTACTCATGGTATTACAACAGCTCACGGTGCTTATGACGTAGCAGAAGATTATCCAACCAGAGATGATCTTATAGAGCCAGGTGACTTGGTAAGTATTGATCCAAATGAAAGAGAATTTGTAAACAGATCAAGTGGAAAGAGTGATAAGAATGTGGTTGGAATTTATTCAGAAAATCCAGCACTTAGACTTTCACAGAATGGATCTATTATTAATGGAGCAAAGGCAATCCCAGTAGCTCTTGCAGGAAGAGTTCCTGTAAAAGTAAGTACTGAAAATGGTGCGATTAAACCAGGTGATTACCTTATTCCATCATCTATTCCTGGAGTTGCTATGAAAGCTGATAAAGCTGGAGCTGTTATAGGACAAGCTATGGGTGGATTTGACGGAGAGGGAGTAGGGAAAGTGGTTGTTTATATTAAATCTTCTTCATATCTCGGAGATTCATTTGTTAAATTATTTGAAAATGAGCCAGCTCCACTTGATTCAAATGATATCTTAGCTAAGATAATTGCAAATAAAGATAAATTCAGTGGAGACTCTGAGATTACAACTGATAAACTTATCGCTGGACTTGAAATTATTACTCCTAAGATTACAGCTGATGAAATTAATGTTAGAAAGCTTAGAGCAGATCAGATAGAGGGACTAGATATTATTGCTGGAAAACTTTCACTCCTTGATAATAATGTTGCTTCAATTTCTTCATCACTATCTGATAGAGGAAGAAGATTAGAACAGGAAACAGGATTTAGCGCAAGTCCAAGTGCGCTTCCAACTGGTAATTTGGTATTGGCATCTTTGGATGTAGAAGGTGTAGCGACAATTTCTGGAGATATTAAAGCAAGAGGTAATGTATTCGTAGAAGGGGCATTAAGTGTAATCGATAGCTTCCGAGCAACAGATGTAATCATTACTGGAATTTCTAACTTCTTAGGAGAAGTAATCTTTAAGGATAATGTAAGATTTGATAATCAAGTCAAGTTCAGCTCAGATACTGCAGGAAGTGTACGCATAAAACAGGGTCAGTCTAAGGTTAGAGTTAACTTTAATAAGCCATATGATCTTGCACCAGTAATTAATGCTAACTTAATAGCTGAAGGAACTGAAGTTCAAAAACAAGCCCTATTGAGTCAGGGTTATACATTTGCTATAACTGATATAACGTCAAGTGGATTTACTATTATCTTGAATAAAACTGCTACCACAGATATTAAAATGACTTGGGTAGCAATACAAGCAAGCACAAATGAATAAGAAAACTTGTTTTGCTGCTTTAGTTCTAGTTAGTTTTGTAACTAATATTTTTCTTATTGGTCTTTACTTCAGTACAAAAGCACATTTTGAGAAGAATGTGGAATTTGAAAAGCTTCAGGAGAAATATCCTAATTTATCAAAAAGAGTTCTTCAGGAGTATCCGATTGACATACTTATAAACTTTTTGGATCTTAGAACGCAGCTTAGAAGTGAAGTTGAGCCATATGGTAATACATTTGGATTTTACTTTGAATATTTGCCAACTGGAACTACTATTGGAGTTAATGAGAAATCGGAATTTCATGCAGCTTCACTTTTTAAAGTGCCTGTGGTTATGGCATATTATAAATTGAGAGAAAGACTTCAGATAAAAAATGATCCTGAAGTTGAAGTAAAAGCAGAGCATATTGATGACGATTTTGGTACGCTTTACCAAAAAGGAGTTGGCTATAAACTTAAAATGTCAGAAGCCATTAGGCTTGCGTTAGAAGAGTCAGATAATACAGCGGCTAGAATAATAGCGACAAATGTACAGGAAGCAGATTTTAATGAGGTCTATGAGGGAATTGATATAGATTTGCTATCCGATGAGGATGGTGCAATTATGACCGCGAAGAATTATTCTTCAATTCTGAAGGCTTTGTATTTTTCTGCTGTTTTAAGTAAAGATTCCTCTAATGAAATACTAGAATATCTTTCAAGAAGTGAATTTAATGATAAATTGACTGTAGGAATTGATCCAAGCATTAAAGTTGCTCATAAAATAGGGGATTTTGTAGACCTAGAGACAGGTCAAAAGGCATATATGGATTGTGGAATAGTCTATTATCCTAGAAGACCTTACCTTCTATGTATGGTTTCAAGAACTGACGAAAATATTGCTAGTGAAAGAATGGCAAAATTGTCGAAAACCGTATTTAACTATATATCCTCAGTAGACTAATACTAACAAATCCTGTGATCTTTTGATTTATTAATTAACATTATGATCTATTTTGAATAACTTAAAATCCAACATTAAATTCTAGTATAGTAGACTGATCTTCCTTTTCCATGGCTAAAGATTAAAAGTAGTGAGGCGAGCTTTGCAAGATCGCGTGAGGCAGTGATTTGAGAAATTTTATAAAGCTTTTGAATCTGACGATTAGTAATAGTAGCATCTGGGTTTTCTAGGTGACTTAGGATGTCCTTCTGTCTCTCATTTAAATCAAAGTTGATATTTAATACTTCTGGTCTTACTTTATTCTCTGTAATGTTTTCTAGTGCCTTCTCGAGACTTGTCATTACGGCTTTACTGAAGAATTCAAGCCAAACCGTTTGGGCGCCAGATTCCTCAGCCTGTTTTAACAATAACTGATAATCTGTGAAATTTCTTCTGAAATATTCATCAAGAACAATTAAACCCCTACAATCAAAACCTTCTTTATATAAAAATAGGTAGGAAATAAGACTTGAAAATCGAGTATTTCTACTATTGGAAGGGGATAAGGCATAAATTTGATAGTGAATTAAGCCCGCTTGAATTACAGGATGCTCATTGCTGTTTTCAAAATAGGCAAGAGAGTTCTTGAGTGAATCAGACTTAATATTTAATTTTCCAGATGAAAGAATTTGGTTAAGAGTTGTTACATCTTTAATTGTCGTAGGTTTTTGAGATCCTAACCAAGTTTGATTAATGTGATCAATAGCCTTTTTATATACTAGTACTTCTTTTTGTAAATCTGTGACTGTTTTATTCTGGTAAGCCTGTCTTAGGACTTTTGATACCTCAGTTCTGGCGAGTGGGTTGTCTGAAAGAGAGAGTGACCAGAATACTCTTTCTATGGTTGCTTGCCATCTAAGTCGAAGTTCATTTTTTGGACTCATGACTGATAAAAGTATGTTTTGATGGAGAGCATTAATCCTTTTAAGAGAATCTTCTAGTTGGGAAGATTGTGTGTAAGAAATATTAATCATTTCCTTAATCTTATCGTAATCATATCATGATGTCAATACCCTTAAATATGAGGCTAATTAATATAATTTGATAAGATTATGATAAGAAAAAAAGGGTTCAAAATACCTATTGACAAGGTATAATATCCTATGATTCAATTATGAATAGATAAGAAAGAAAGGAGGTGGGTATTTAATATGTTAAGCGGCATTGGTACAACAGAGATAGTTGTAATCGCATTAGTATTATTGGTGCTATTCGGAGGAAAAAAACTTCCAGAACTCGCAAGAGGAATGGGGGACTCAATAAAAGAATTCCGAAAAGCAGTCAATGAAACTGTTTAATACCTATGAAGAAAGCTGCCCCTTTTTTAACTAAATTGATTTTGGCAGTAGTTCTTATAACCCTAGCAGCCCTTGTGTATACTAAATCCACATGGGCTGCTTCGGGTAATTCTCAAATTTGTGCTCCTGGCGAATCATGCACTGTTGGAGAATTTGTTTATACTGATTCATATGCCCCTGAGAATTCTGCTACTTGCACAATAACCTCAAGATATCCCGACGGAACAGTTTTGTTAAATGCCCAAGCGATGACTCATGCTTCTGAGAATGACGGCTGGTACTATCATACATTTACGGCACCATCAACTCTTGGTCTTTACAGAACAGAAGTAAAATGTACTGTTTCAGGGGAGTTAATGGCGCTTGATAAAAGTTTTGAAGTAAAAGAAGAGGTTGCTGGATCTGGATCATCACCAACTGCAGATGAAATTGCTGCAGCTACCTGGTCATATTCTTCAAGAAGTCTTTCTACTTTTGGAAATTTAGTCGCAGACATTTGGAATTCTGCAACTAGAACTTTGACTGGAGCTGGACTTTCAAGTGGTTCAATTGCAACTAAGTCAGATGTTGAAAGTTCTTCTAGCACATCATCGAATAGTAGTGATATAGCTACAATTAAAGAAAATGTTCGTCAGACCAGGCTTTTGGTAGATAAATTAGCAAATAAACCGATCATTGAAACTACTGCGGTTGAGGTTCCTGATCTAAACAAAAAAATTACAGAAACCGAAAAGCAAGTAGAAGTTCTTTCTAAAAATACCCAGTCTATAAATAGTAATAGTAGTCTTTTGGTTTTAAGGTGGGATAAGTTATCTGAAGATGAAATTTTGACTTCCGTAGAAGAAATTAATAAAAAATTTGGAGGAGAGAACGATAAAGAAACAGTAAAGTCAGTTTTTGGATCAATTAATTATTTAGCTAAATCCTGGGATTGGGAAAGTGTAAAGACCGTAAATTCACAGGCTAAATCTGCAAGAGACTTATCTTCTTCTCTTCAGAAAAGTCTAGAGTCAAGTGGAAAAACAAGCGTATCTTTATCAAAAGCAAAAGCACTTGTTAGAATTTTAGATCAACTTGAAGAGTCAGTTGGGACTAAATCGAGTAAAAGCTCGAGTGGTTCAGTTTTCGGCAAATTAAATGAAACAAAAGCTATAGCAAAAATTTTAGACGCTAGAGCAAAAGATGTAGAAACACTCATTGCAAAATGGAGTTCTTTTAAGTATTCGGATAAGCAGAAAAAAATAAGTTTGATATCGCAGAAGGTGGTAGAAGTAAATAAGATTCCAAGTGTAAGAAAAACTCTGTTATCAAATTCTGCTACTAACGATAAAGAGTTAAAAAACAAAAGCTATTATGTTTTAGGAATAATTTCATCAAACAAGAAGCTTCTTGCAGAAAAATCTGGAGCACCACTTTCAAACACATGGCTCGAATTGGGAAGTATAGTATTTAAAACCTTAGCAACAAACCCATCATCGCTTATTTCTCAAGATGTTGATATTAAATATTATTTACCACCTGAATTAAAAGAAGAAGACATCATAGAGACAGATGAAGGACTTGAGGTTAAATATGATACTGAAAAAAATCAGTTATTTGTATCGGGTACATATACGCTTTCTCCTGGTGAAACAAAAACAGTCTCAATTAGAACACAGGACATTTGGGTAATAAAGCAAGCAGAAATTGATAGTCTTAGAAAACAGGCAGAAGAATTATCAAAACCTCTAGAAAAAACTTCATTTTTTGCGCAAAGTGTAACACTAAAAACAGACATAGATGTTTCCTTAGACAAGGTTGAGAATCTAATGGATGAAAATGTAACACCTGAAACTAAAATAAGAAGCTATCGTGAAGCTCAAATTGAACTTGAAGCTGCTATGGAGAAAATTGCAAAATTAAAAGATCTGGCAACTCAGGCTAGCTCTGCTGGAGCATTTTTCGGATTTGTTGGTGGAACTCAGACATTAGCTGTTTGGGGCTTAATACTCATAGTGATGGTAGGATTTATATCTCTAACTGTTTATATGAGAGTCATAACTAAAAAAGCACAAAAAAAGAATAAACCCTTAAAGAAAGAATCTGTATCAGAAGAAAAAGAAGAAGTTAAAGTAAAGAGACCGGGATCAAAATTAAAGTATGCTGTAGGGTTATCTATGCTTATGGTTTTGACAATCGGAACAGTAATAGGTGGAATTGGTGGAGTAGTTCTGAGTAAGGCCTTTTTGACCCCTCAGGCGACTCAGGAGACCATTGCTAGTAATCAAGTAGAGGTATTAGGTGCAGCAATACAGGAATCTAATTCTAAAGCTCAAGAAGAAAATAAAGATGAAGATAAGGAATTGCTCGAAGAAGAGTCGTTAGAGGAAATTTCGCTTGAAGAAAAGTCTGAGAAAACGATTACTGTTAAAGACACGCCAACTGGTTTTTTAAATGTAAGAAAAACTCCTGGAGGGGAAGAAATTGCTAAAGTTTATCCAGGCGACACATTCCCAATGTCTGAAGAAGAAAATGGATGGTTCAATATAACTTTATTAGATGATTCAACGGGTTGGGTAAGTGGAAAATATGTTACCGAAAACTCCTTAAATTCTACCAACTAAGACATTGAAAAAGTAATGAATAGGCATGGTTAAGAATAGTCCTAAAATAGACATCTCTTTTCTTTTAAGTCCAAAAATTAAAATTAGAATCATTGTTCCAACATGAAGAGGAATTGTTAAAGCTAGTCTGATAAGTAATGTTTCAGTTGAGCCAACTTGGGTGATATTAAACAAATACATTACGCTTTCAGAAATTGAGAAAAGAAGTCCTGAAAGAAATGTAATCTGAAATTTTTCTTTAAGCTTTAAGGTTGAGTTAAGGATAAGATAAATAATAATTAGCTTTGCTATTTCCTCAACTAAATAAGGATATGGAAGAACTAATTCAATCGGCCAGAGAATGAAAGGCAATATTGCGCCTAGAAGAATATGAATCATCGGTGTCTATAGAGTCTATTAAATATTAGTGTTATTTCAAAAAGAGCAATCAAAGGTGCAAAAAGAAAAACGAGCGAGAGTATGTCAGTAGGAGGTAAAAAAGTTGCAAAAAGTAGAGATGAGGCATAAAAAATTATTCTTTTTTTGGCAAAGAAATTACGATTAACCATTTTTGTTCTAAGTAAAAATGTAATAATTATCGGAAATTGAAATGCAATACCAAGTAGAATTGCTGTCATTAAAGTTTGAGAAATAAATGCACTAACGTCTAATAAGTTTCCTATATCAAGTTGAACTGACTTTTCATAAAAAATTGCGACTGTATAGCGCATAATTATGACTCCATAGCTAAATCCTGTAATAAATAAGGCTAAGCTAAGTGGAAATAAGACTAATATGTTTCTAAATTCTTTCTGACTGAGTGCTGGACGGATAAATGCGATTAATTGATAAACTACCATTGGAAAGACCACAATTAGACCCACAATTAGACTTGATTGGATTGCCAAATTAATAAATTGGAATGGGGAAGTGAATACTATATTAACACCGTCAAGTTGAAATACACCGAGGACAAATTTAATTATCTTTTCGTAGAAAATAAATCCAATTACGCTTGCAACTACAAAAATTGAGGCTGTAAAAAAAAGACGACGACGAATCTCATATAAATATGGTAAATATTTGGCTGTGTCCGTGTCGTCAACAATTGTATTTTCAGGCATTATTTGTCACCTTTAATTCCTTTTCGAAGTTCTTTTATAGACTCTCCAATTCCTCTAAAAAGTTCAGGGAGCTTTCTTCCTCCAAAAAGGAGAAGGATTATAAGAGCTATTATGGCTATTTCAACAGTACTTAATCCAAACATTAATTTACACCTCCCTCCGAACTACTCGCACGTTTATTCTTTAGTTTTCCGAATTTCTTAACTTCTTTATGTGGTTTTTCTTCTATGATTTCTCCCTCAAACCCTTCCTCAATTTCTTTTTTGACGAGTCTAACGTCTTTACTGGCTTTTCCAATTCCCTTAGCCCATTCATGAATTGTTTTTCCTCCAAAGAGCATTACTAATATGAGTACGATTATGAATAATTCGGGGCCTCCAATATTAAATGGCATAGCAGTTTTGGTAAATTTATCATAAAAGAGGGAAGAGTAAATGTCAACGCGACACTGTAAAATAGTGTTAAGAAGTTTTATTTTTGCTCGATTCACACTTCATATTTCTAAATTATTGATTTATCATGTGTAGATGAGAAATAAATTAGCTTTTGCAAAATATAAAGAAGCAGGTCAATTAATGCTTCAGAAAAGATTCGATGAAGCATTAATGATTTTAAAGGAAGTTGTTAAGGTCGAGGCTGATTTTTTTGAAGCATATAGCAATATAGGTGTTTGTTATAAAAACTTAAATATGCTTAAGGAAGCTAGAGAAGCTTTTGAATTCGCTCTAAAATTAAAACCAAATTCTGCAATAGCAAATAATAATCTTGGCAATGTATATACTGCTATGGAAAGATTTGATTTGGCAAAAAAGCATTACGAAATGGCTATAAAACTTCGTCCTAAGTACATAGATGCTATGAGAAATTTAGGTTCAGTCCTATTTTTTACAGGTGAAGAAGAAAAAGCAATTCAGATTCATCTTGAGATAGAGAAGCTAACTAAGCGAATGAAATAATCCTACTTAAGAGAAGCTAGGGTAGCACGGGTCTTTGCATCTTTAAGAGTTTTACCTGTAGAATTTGATGCGACATGTCCAGTTATCACTTCATCCCAGACAGCATCTGCTATTTCCGAAGCTGATGCGCCACCAGCTTGAGTTTCTATATAGGTATCTGTTCCAAGGTCTTGAGTGTGACCTGATGTATTTTTGTTAAATGTATGACCGCTTCTGACATGAGTTCTAAGTACATTTGCGCCTACGGATATGCCATATGCTGAGTTTTGATAGATAAGATTGTTTTCAAAAATATTGTCAGCAAGTCCAGTTCCTGAAAGGGTAATACCATTAACATTGTCGAAAATAATACACTTAGAAACAAATGTTTCAGTACTTGTGTTTCCAAGTGTGATTCCATTACCTGTTCCTGATGTGCCACAGTGTTCTATGACACAGCTATTGATTTGAGTTTTTGCTGAACCTGAAATGCTAATTCCACTTCCTCTGACATCAGTTATCCAACAATCCTGAATAAAAGCATTATTAGCGGTAACTGTGATCGCATTTTGAGATCCAGTTGCAGCAGTTTTAATATAAAATCCTGAAACCTCTACATTTGCTGCTCCAATTGTAATGGTAGGGGAGGTGGTTGAAGTTGGTGCAAGCTGGAAAGTATAACCTGGTCCCATAACTTTTAAATTTGCTTTAGTTATGTTAAGAGTTTCTGTAACAGTGGTAGTTCCAGATGTATTTGATGCAATGCAGAATATGGTGTCACCATTTCCAGCAGTTGCTAAGCTTTGGGCTTGTGCAAATGTAAGAACTGCATTTCCTGGTGTAGTTCCATCATTTGAGTCACTTCCTGAAGTAGGATTCCAATAGAAGTAGTTTCCGACTGATCTTTGTTTTCCTCTAAGCGAAGCTAGTAAATAAAGAATATGATCGTCGGATGGGGCTGCAGTAATAGTAGCTGAGGAAGATTGAGAAATTATAACCTGTGTATATTCGGTAGCAAAAATTGGATTATTACTATAGTCATTTGTAGCGACTAGGTTTCCTCCAGAAACTGTACAAGTTACAGTAGTTGGGCCTGGCCTAGCTTCAAAAGCTAATCTCCAGTTGTTAATGAGTTCTAAGGTTATTCCCACCTGGACTCCACCTCCTAAACTTTGTTTTCCTGAAGCGTTCGCTATTTGAGCTTCCTCAAGGTTTTGCGGTAATTGCTCAAAAAGTCTAATATCATCATGTAGGTCTTGAATAGTTACAGTAGTTTGAGGCGACTCAACTGTAATAATTTTTGTTGATTTATCAAATATTAATGCCATACATTAGTTAACTGACTGGTTATTATTTTTAATCAGTTTAATCATTTCTTTGTCTTTAAGTATTTGCTCCTCTTCATCCTTAATAGCATTCTCGAAAGTCTGAATATTTAGCTTCTTTTTAGCAATAAGATTTCTTAAGGCTACTACATCAGGATGGTTTGGATCAATAGACGATATCATGTATTCGTCTTGCGCAATTGCTTCATTCTCTTTATTTATAGTTTCTCTAAAAATGCTGATATTATTTTCTCTTTTGTGAGTATCAGCTAGTAAAGAATCAGCGTCATACTGTAGCGCTTCTTGTTTTGAAATAGGTGACCCTGCCATATCTTAATTATTTACTATTTATGATTTTCCATTGACTATTTAACGAAAAATAGTAAATTGTTATCGTCAATCATCAATTCACTGCTACTTAAGTTTGTCCCAAAAGCTACCCTTACTTGTTCTTTTCTTTTTTTCTTCGACTTTTTCTTTTAAGTCGCTTTTCAAAAATTCTTTTTTAATTTCCGCAGTGTCTTCCGAAGGTTTGGGATTTCCTGCTAGTAGGGAAGCGAGTTCTTCTGAATCTGAAGCCGATTCAGGATTGTTTTCTTCTATAATTTCCTCCAAAACATTTGTATTTGTAGGCTCTTCTTCATGTACTTTTACTTCTGGTTCTTTTTTAGGAGCTTCTTTAATTGTGGGGTTATAAGCTTTTATTTGCTCCTGGAGTTCCTCTAAAGATTTTGCGCGAAGTCTTACAACTCCATTTGCATCACGAGCTATAAATACAATTTGATCTCCATTTAATGACTGCGAAATATCGAACCTCATAATTATGTGAATATAGTGTCACTAGTTCTAATAATACTGTTACTCATTCCGGTTGAGGTTACAGTAGAATCAGCTTCGTAAGGAATAATTCCGCCGCTCGCTGCAACGTCTGCATGTCTTGCACGTACTCTAACAGGGATATCAGCTAGGTATGTAACAAGTGCTGTTTCTGTTCCAGGAGAACCTGAAGTTCCTGTGGTTTCATAGGTATCAATTAATGGGACATACCATGTATCTTGAGGTGAAGTGGTGGTTGCAACTGGTAATACGTTTAATCTAATTTCATCGCCATTTGTTTGCGAAGTAATAGCTGGGGAAATGGTTACAGTGTTGTTATCAGTTATAGCTGTAATGTATGAAACTGCATTTCCGCGAGTTACATTTACCACAAGATCCCCAACCTTAGAGGATGCAAATGCACCAGATTCTACTATGGTAGTGGTGTTTGTACCCGAATCTGCTGATGCGATGGTTGAGCTTGTGAGTGTGAAAGTAGCTGAAGACCAGCTTGTGAATCTAATTCTATATTCACGGCTTGCAGAGGTATCTACTAACCTTACAATACCACCTGCTGATTTACCAGGTTCATCTGCAGTAATTGAAGATCCCATTACGGCAGTAGTGGCAAGTGCAGATTGAACTGTAGCATTATATCTGTCTTTTACGATTGATCCACCAGAACCGGATAGTCTAAATACAGCGACTTTGTCTCCCTCGCGAGTATTTCCAACAGAAATTGTAACTTTAGTTGGAGCCTCTACGACTGTTCCCTCATCAGTTTTAAGTTGGAAATTATTAGCTTCAGATGATAAATAATCAGTAAGAACTATTCCTGTTGCAACGAAAAAAGTTCCTCCCGCAAAAGTACCAAAAGGTGCTGCTCCGACTGGGGTTACTGCTGAAGCTTCAGAATCAATTTCTACAGTTCCTCCGGTTGTTCCGTCTGTTAAGGTGTGGGTAGTGGCATGAGTTGAGAAAGTGCCTCTCGTGTTTCGAAGCATTATTATTTTATCAGTTGTATTATGGTTTACCACAATTCCTGTAGCACCAGAGGTTTCCTGGGTAACTGTATTTCCGTCTACGATCGTTCCTGTGACCGAACCAGTATATTTAAGCCTATATTCAGTTCCTAGATAGAATTGCCCTTCAATAGTAAGGGATCCAGCATCAATATCTCCGGTGTTTCCGCGTCTTGTAATGTATTTGGTGTATTCATAAACATCTGCTAATGCGTTTTGATTACAATCTATCGTAATAGAGTAATTTTCAGAAGTTCCATTTTCATCAATATCATTCGAACCACCCGTTGCAAGTCCACCAAATGTGATGGTTGGGGGTGTCCCTAGAGCTGCCGGTCCAGCATCAGAAGAAGAGCCATTAATGTCTCCTGCTTTACCAGTTGTGGACGTGAAAGCTTCATTGTTTGAAAAGTCAGTGATTGGATCACCAATTAAATAATAATCAAATGTTCCAGTTGCTGAGGCTGCGCCTGTTACTGCTGTGACTACAGCCCTAGAAGAACCTGAAACTGTAATAACATCTCCCACTGCTAATGTTCCTGAACCTCCATCAAACGCGACTGTTTTGTATCCTGTCTGATTATCTAAATCATTTCCAGTTTGAAGCGGAATAGGGTTACGTCCTCCGGCCGTTAGGTCTACGGTGTAGTAGGAATAAGTTTTACTGTATTGTCTGGCAAATACTTTAATATATCCTTCATCTGTTTCGGTTCCAAGCTCCTTTACGTTTACTAAAATATCAATATGTCCGTCATTCCACCAGTCTGTAGAAGCCTTGTAAGCTGTAAGATTTGAGCCGTTTTGCTGAATGTATAAATGAGTATTGGATTCTATGGTACCGATTGAGTATATGTTTGCCCAAAGAGATTCACCTGCAGAAACAGCAGTAGCTGCTTGCGTAACTGATCCAGTAGCGCCAATATAGCCTTGGTCATAGATTGGATTTGTGGAGTAAGTACTAGCGACTTTTGCTCTTATGTAAAAAAGTGATTGAGATCCATTAAGAGAAGTTGCAGCCCAATCAGATGGAACTGTAAATGTTAATACTTGTCCATCTGCAACTGAAGCGGTAAACCCAGTAGTTCCATCCGAAACGCCTGAAAGAGAAGCCCAAGTTGATCCATTATAATATTCCCAAGTCACAGTACCTCCAACACCTGCGGTTCCATTTGCATTATCAAAAATTACTTTTCTGAATTTTTGAGTATAACCAATAGCTACATAATCTGAAGTATCTTCAGTAGTAGGGAATATGGTCCAATCAGCGTTAGCCGTACTATTTGCATCCGCTGATTCATCAACGAAAGTGGTGTTGTCTACTTGCCAAACTTGACTTATGGTGTCATTTTGGACCGTCATCGTGCCTGAACCTGTATCGAAGTTGTTTGCTGCAGCGAATGAATCAGGCCTGATCCATACATATTTAGTAGATCCAGTGGTATTGAAGTCGAGAATGGTGCCTCGATCGCTATCTCCAGTATGAAGTATGTCGCGACCAATATCTGTAGTATCAAAATCTGTACCAGTAGTGTAGGCGACTCGTACTATTCCAACATTTGAGGTAGCAACTCTATCCCACGATGCGGTTTTTAAAGCTCCACCGGTTAGGTATTCGACTGAAGTTCTGTCTATAAACCATGGGTCTTTATCTCCAGCATCAATTATTCCAATTGTGTACTCGGTAGGGGTCTGAGCGGACATGGGGACTCCGTCATCCATTTGACCTAATTCGTCAAAATGATTCTGCAGAGCAGAATATAAAGCATTAACAGAATCGGTAGTTGTGGGAGATACTGAGGTGTCACGCCATATTCTTTTTTGACGATTTTCAGCCTCGTAATATATAACCCACCTACCGCTTAGGATTGTGTCGGCCATAGCATTAGTACAACAGAGATAATACTATATTACTATTATATGCTTGGATGTTGTCAATGGGTAAAAAAAAATAGGCAGTGCAAGTGACAGGTGTATTCATAAATCAGCGTTGATATGCTTTGTAGTGTTAATTGTAAGAAAGATCAGGAAGTATACTTAAAGTAAAAATTTAGAAATGCTTATATTTCTGTAAAAAGAGTTCCGTTTTTTAAAAATTTTAATGTTCGTGTGTCCGTTTTCCACCCGTTGATAAGTGAATATTGTTTGTTATTTTTTGCAAGAATTGGTATTTCAAATTTCATATATTTTGGTTCATCGAAAAGATCTTGTAGATAAGTATAGAATTCATTCAGAGAATAAATATTTTTGGTTCCCTTAGGATTATGGATTATAAGTTTCTTTTTAGGATAAATTTTAAAATCTGTATTGATCATATTTATGTGATAATGGTGTCTGGTTGTTGACCTATATAAACACTAACTCCTGCGGAGTTAACTGTTGCCTGTGTTTCGAGTGGAATATATTTTGGTGCAGCTGAGGATTTTCTTACTCTAATAGTTATTCCGAAGTCTGAAACATATTCCACGCCTGAGATTGTAACCGTAGAACCAGATGCAGTTCCAGATCCGAGAAGAGTGAGATCTGAAGTTTTATAAACATAGTAACGGCTTCCTGATACAACATTTGTGAGAATAATATCAACTGTTCTGCCAGGATAATCTCCAGGACCAACTGTGTTTGTGAATATTTCAAGACCATCGATATAGGAGTTAAAGGAAGGGAATAGGGCAAACTGTGTGTTGGTCGCCACGTTTGTTGCTCGGGCTTGATCATCTGAAGCGCGTCTAACCAATTCTCCCGGTAGAAAGGTTCCTGTTATACTCGACAGAATAATGGTTCCTGTGGTTCCCAAATCATAATCTTCATCAACTGTCGCTGTGGCGCCAGAGGTAGCTCCTTCAATAACTTCGCCTACAACAAAATTATTGGTTTGCGCGGTATAAAGCATTCCTGACCGTGCTGTGATTTTAATTTTTAATAGAAAACCTGTCGAAGTAGACACGCTTTCGCTTGCTAAGTTTTCAGGAGTTGCTGTTTGGTATCCGCCATAACCTGATCCAGTATCTATGTCGTATTCTACTAGTAGAGATTCAAGATTATCAGTATTCGATCCTAAATCCAGACCACTTTTTTTCATTCTAATGTTTCGGAAGCTTGAAACACCATAAATTCTGTATGGCCATTCTATTTCTATAGAGTCTCCGGCAGTTCTAAGATAAAGTCTACCTGTATTAGAAAAAGCAGGAGTACCAGAAACAATGGTATAGGGTGGGTCGTCTTCAGCGCTTGCATTAAATCTGAGACTTAATTCTCCAGTTGTTGGAGAGGTGTACATTTCGTGAAACATGGTGTCATAAACTGTGGTAAATGAAACACCAATACCATCGACTGTTGATCCGAGCGTATATGTGGTGGCAGTTGTTAGCGGCTCCTGATTTCCTCCAGAAACACCCTTCATTATTATTCCAAGAGCTGAATTTGTAGCAGAAGTATAAATAGGGAAGTCATATGTATCGAAATTCATATTTTGCATGGTGACACCTGATGCATTGTTTAGGAATGTAAAAGGTGTCCATGAAGCGATGTAATTTCTCCAGCCTTTGATAGTAAAGTCATCAAATACATTATTGTTTGATAGATTCTGTACGCTAAGAACAGAGGCGGTGTTTACTGTAAAATTGAAGTCAACGGTAAAATCTAGAAACTTATTATTCGATGAACCAGTTAAGGTTGTTAAGGCTCCAGATAAGCCTCCATATCCAGCTTGAGATACATTTTCAATTACATTTTCATTTGAATTTGAAAGGCTAAATGGAGCAGGGGATCCGGGCATTACAGCATAACCAACTCTATTTAAAGCAGTCGGAGTAAATCCTGAAGTGGTTCCTAAATAAATTTCAGTCCACTGTGTGCCAGTTGGGGCGGTCGCAAGTGTAATCTCAATTCCCTGATTGTGATTATTTCCTCCAAACGATCTATTCCATGCTGCAGCAAGTGATAATTCTTGTGCAGCTGCAGCCAAGACGGAGCCTGTAATAGTACCCGTAGAGATTGGCCCTTCTGCCACTAAGGGTTGTGCAGTGTTAATTGTGAGAACAGTAGCAGCGACGTTTGCGAGAACATACTCCCCGTCGTTACTAGTTGTTCCATAAACAATAATACTATCTCCTACGGCAAATCCATCTGTTACAAAAGAACCTGACGAGGCGGTAATCGTATGGGTTGTGCTAGACGAGGCAAAAGTTAAAGTTCTACCACCTGATCCAGTAGCTAATTTTACTGTTGTATTTGACATTGGTGCTAGAGTGCTAGATCCTCGAACCACATTTGCTGTAGCAGCATAAATATATGCACCTTCTGTATTTATCTGAATTTTAAATGTATGAGTTCCAGATGTGGCAGTGAAGTTTACATTAATTCTTTGCCACTCACCAGTTGCAGTGAATGATTGGGTGGTGGGGGAAGTGGTATTGATAGATATTTCACCTGCTACAGTTGTTTGATGTGGGTAAGGATCAGTAATTACATAAACAGAAAAATTATATGCATCTCCAGATTTAAGATTTGTAATTGTTTGCTCAGCGCGACCATTTGGACCTGTACTTAATAATCTGTCTGCGGTAGTTACAGATGCATTCGATGAATACCCAACGTCATAAGGACTTCTGACCAGGTCTGTAGCTGAAGCATTCATATTAGTTTTAGTCCAGGCTGCATTATTAAAAGCATCTGACTGTGTAAGGAAATTAAATGCAGCGTTTGTAGGTCCATTACAATAAGCCTCAAATTCTTCGCTCTCAGTTCCATACATGAACGTAATTGTTTGTCCAGTAAATGTAGCTAAAAAGGGAGTATCTACTGTAATTTGAGTAGC
>CAZMGC010000018.1:0-19376 GCA_964565795.1 uncultured Gammaproteobacteria bacterium | reverse complement strand
TAATGGATGGTCGGATGGTCCTGCATTTGGGTCATCATGACGAGGTCCTTTTAAAGGTACTGAGGCTTCAAAATTTCCGCCTCTATCATTTCTTTGTGCAAAGTCATTACGAGGTGCAAAATCTCTCCTTGGCCCACGACTTCCTCCTCTACCCCTAAACCCTCCACCTCTGCTATCATTTCTTGGCTCTCTGTCAAATCCTCCGCGGTCTCCACCTCTGTCTCCTCCACCCGATGGCTTATCTGCGTCTGCTCCGAATTTCATTGATAAATTAATTCTTCCCTGTTCATCAATTTCCATTACCCTAACCTTAACTTTATCTCCGATGTTAACTACATCTGCTGGATTTTTTACATACTCAGAAGACATTTGTGAAACGTGCACCATTCCTTCTTTGCCGGGTAAAAATTCTACAAATGCTCCAAATGGAAGCATTCTTTTAACTTCTGCTGATTCAAATACTTCTCCAACTGTTACTTCTCTCATCATATTTTTAATCCAGTCAGTTCCTGCCTGAACAGCGTTTGCGTCAACTCCTGAAATAGTTACCGTACCATCATCTTCAACATCCACCTGAGCTCCTGTTGTAGCAATAATATGTTTAATATTTTTTCCACCAGGTCCGATTAATTCACCAATCTTGTCTACTGGAATTCTAACTGTTTCAATCTTTGGAGCAAATTCAGAAAGATTCTTTCGTGGCTCTGGCATAACACTAGCTATAACTTCTAAAATTTGAAGCCTAGCAGTTTTTGCTCTATCTAAAATATTTTTAATTTGCTCGTCAGTTAGTCCTGGTATTTTTACATCAAGCTGAATTGCTGTAACTCCAGTGTCAGTTCCTGCTACCTTAAAGTCCATATCTCCTGAAAAATCTTCAAGACCAATAATGTCAGTCAAAAGCTCATATTTATCCCCATCTGACATCATTCCGATTGAGATTCCAGCTACCGGTTTTTTAATTGGAACTCCTGCATCCATAAGAGCTAAAGTTGATCCACAAGTTGAAGCCATAGAGCTTGATCCGTTTTGTGATAATACTTCAGAAACTACCTGAATCGTATATGGAAATTCAGCTTGTGAAGGAATAACAGCTTCAAGTGCTCTCTCAGCTAATGCACCATGACCGATTTCTCGTCTACTTGGAGTGCCTACCCTACCTGTTTGACCAAATGAATAAGGAAGTCCTGAATAATGATGAATATATCTCTTTTCCTCTTCTCCATCTGCAGATTCTATAAGTTGTCCCATCCTAGGAGATCCAAGAGTCGCAATTGAAAGAGCTTGAGTTATTCCTCTTTGGAATAGCGCTGAACCATGAGTTCTTGGGAGAAGTCCAACTTTTGCTTGAAGTTGTCTAATTTCATCCATCTTCCTTCCATCCGCTCTTTTTCCTTTAGCTAAAACGTTTGATCTAATAAGCTTAAACATTACTTTTTCGATTGCTGCAGCGATTGTCTTCTTGTCGATTTCACTTGCTGCGTCTTTTACTTTCATGTCATCGAAAATCTTATCGATTAATGCTCCTGTTTCATTTCCGCCACCTTCTTTATTAACTCTAGTATCGATAAGACTTTGCACATCTTCTTTATAAGACTTATCAATCAAAGCTACTATATCATTTAAATCTCCTTCAACTGGCACTTCTAGTTTTTCTTGTCCTACTTTTTTAACTAACTCTTCAATTCCTTTAATGACTACTTGAGTTTCTTTGTGAGCAATTTCAACAGCAGACATTAAGATTTCTTCCGTTACCTGCTTTGCTCCTGCTTCAATCATAACTGTCTTATCAGTTGATTGAGAAAGAACAATATCCAGATCTGATGTAGCAACTTCTGAGCTTATTGGATTCACAACTATTTCTGGTTTTGAACCTTCTTCACGACTGAGGTATCCAACTCTCACAGCTCCAATTGGACCATTCCATGGAATTCTAGAAATTGCGAGCGCTGCAGAAACTGCATTAAGAGCTACGATATCTGCTTCATTTTCTCCATCAACTGAAAGTACAGTAATAATTACCTGAACTTCATTTTTAAATGCTTTTGGAAAAAGAGGTCTAACAGATCGGTCAATAAGACGTCCTGCTAAAATTGATTCGTCAGAAGGCCTTCCACCCCTTTTTACCCAACGAGAACCTTTTATTTTTCCTCCAGCATAAAGACGCTCTTGGTATTCAATTGATAATGGGAAATAATCTAAATCTGTTTTTCCACCCTCTACAACTGTTACTAAAACAACTGTATCTCCAAGACGAGCTAAGATTGATGAAGTTGACTGCACAGCAAGTTCACCTGTTTCAAAGGTAAGCTTTTTTCCTGCTAGTTCTATCTCTACTGAGGCGTTTTTCATTTAATTTTTATTTCTTTCTCCCACACACAACTAAATCGAGGAATATGAATATATTTTATATCTTTCTACTTAATCTTTCAATCCTACTTTTTTAGCAATGTCTGCTGACCTAACTTTATCAACTTTTGTTAAAAAATTAATAAGTCTTCTTCTTTTTGCAATCATTGATAACAAACCACGTCTACTGTGAACATCATGAGTGTGAGCTTTTAAATGCTCTGTTAACTTTTCAATTCTGGTTGTAAGAAGTGCAATTTGAACTTCAGGACTTCCAGTGTCTCCTTTTACTGTTGCAAACTTATTTATAATTTCTTGTTTTTGTGTTGTCGAAAGCGGCATATAGTGAGGTATTATATCAAAGATTTACGTTTTACTCAACATTTGTTGAGCCTTTATATATTTTTGGGGCTAACCAATCAGGTGGAGCATCATCTTTTTTTTGCTCACTTGGAAATTCGTTTTGCGCTGAAGTGCTTGGAAATGGTGCCTGAGTTGCGCGGGATTGTGTTGCGCTAGATCTAGCCTGTCTTTGTGAAACAACTTGCTGAAGTGATGGATTTGGCATTACATCATCTACAAAATTATTTACTGGTTGACTTATTGGTTGAACAACTGGAGCTACTGGAGCTACTGGAGAAACCGGTCTTCTAACTTGTCTAGGAGACGAAGCAACTCCTTCTCTTATCGCTCCACTTCTAAGAAGTATTCCTGCCATTTCAAATGCTAAAGAGCTTGTTATTGAGCTTTGAAAATCAGAGGTAGCATAAACTATTCCACTAAGTAAGTTTTGCGCAGAATCTGGATCAATTGGATATGCAAGAGCAAGCATAACGTTGGCAACTTGCTCTGAAACACTTGAAGCAGATTGACCAATCATAACTATATCTCCAAATCCTTCGTTTGATCCTGCCTTATCAATGTTAATAATAGTTGTATCTTTAAGTGACTCTATATTAAATATAGAAGATAATTCTGAAAGTCTCTTAACTCCAACTGCAATTAATACACGAGGCACATCTCCGCTTCTTCTAAATAGAACATCTTTTTCTCCAAAAGAAAGTGCATTTTCTTTTGGCTTTACGATAATGTTTAAAAATCCTGCTTCAAGAGTGTATGAAACTTTTCCAATTTCATCTCCCTGGTATGGGAAAGAAACTACTAAGTCTCCATTTTTTGATTCATATCCAGTTCTAACTCTGTCTATTCCAACAAGATTAGAAACCTCTACTAAAGGCTGTTTTGAAGATATAACTGAAACATCTTTTCCAAGTGAAGAAAGTGTTAGATAAAGAGATAGGGAAGCTCCCATTTCGTCAATTGTGTATTCTTGTCCAACAACAATCGCAAAACTGCTTTCTCTGTCAAAAATTTCTCTGAGTCTTTGAATATCCATGTTTATTACAAAATAAACCTATAAGTTCTATAGGCTTAATTAGCTATGGCATATTATCATATCGCCTATAGTAAAGTCAATAGCAGGGCCGACTATTATACCTGCTTCCAGACCTGCTTCGACTTTGGAGGTTTGATCTTTTCCTTGTCTCACGGAATTAATATATCCCTCTCCAATTACCGTGTCGCCTCTTTCAATTCTTACCTTATCTCCCTTAGCAACTCTACCCTCAAGCACTTTTATACCCATCACAATCTGCTTTTCAAATGGAAAACTAGCTAAAATCTTAGCCGTACCATAAACTTCTTCTAAAAGAGAAAGTGCTTTTCCCTCAACCACATCATTAATCTCATCAAGCATTTCATAAATAATTGAATAACTCTTAACTAAAACTTTTTCCGTGGAGGCCAATCGAACCACATCTGACTTAATTTTTATGTTAAAACCTAAGACCAGTGCACCAATTGATTTTGCTAGTAAAACATCAGCCGTAGTTATATCTCCGGTTTTTTTAGAAATGATATTTATTTTTTCTGGAAGTGAAGCTACTATGGCCTCCAAAGATCCTAGCGTATCTGCGACCAAAATTAATGAGATATAATCGTCATTATTCTTGGCTTTAGCCCCTTTCTCAGATTCTTCAAGCGCTTTTATCTCTGATCCTTTATAAACAACATTACCTACACTTGGAGCTTTTTCAAAACCTAAGATCTCAACTGCATCTCCAACTGAGGCCATCTGGACTTGCTTTCCAGAGTCTAAAATCAAACTTCTTACCTTACCATTTACTTCTCCTGTAGTAACTTCGTCTCTTACTGAAATTGTTCCATTTTTTACAACTACTGTAGCCTTCGGTCCGGCCTTAGGATCTTGCTTAGATTCAATAACTATTGCTTTTAATGGTCCAGTTGCAGAAACTTCATCTGACTTTGGATGAAGATCATTAACAAGGAGAATCAAATCAAGTAATTCTTTAATATTCATGCCTGTTTTTGAAGAAACTTCAATAACTGGAACGTCTCCCCCCATTCCTTCAAAAATAATTTCTTCATTCATAAGATCTCTCTTAGCTTTTTCAGGATTTTTCTGAGGATCATCTGATTTAGTCAAAACAACGATGAACGGAACTCCCGAAGCTTTAAGAAGACTAATACTTTCTTTTGTTTGAGGCATAACTCCATCAACAGAAGAAACGATAAGCAAACCAATATCGGCTGCTTGGGCTCCGCGACCACGCATTTTAGCAAAAGCTTCATGTCCTGGGGTATCTATAAAAGTAATAAATCTTTTTCTACTTTCATGCTCAATTTCTACGCTTGAAGCTCCAATTTTCTGAGTAATTCCTCCATGTTCTCTTGCGGCGATTGAAGTTTTTCGGATTGTATCTAAGAGTGTAGTTTTACCGTGGTCTACATGACCCAAAACGGCTACGACTGGAGGATATTCTTGATTAGAGTTTTTAGCGTCCATATTTTTTTCTGAAGAAAATTAAAGCTTCTCATATTAAGAACTCTTAGTTGAATTTTCTTCCCCTGCTTCTGGATTTTCTGCCTGCATTGGCTCATTCTGTGATTCTTCAGCCTTAACTTCCACTGGAGCTTCTGAATCAGTTTTTGCCTCTTCTAAATCATTTGTAACTTCTGCCACCTTTTCCTCAACCAATTCTTGAGGTTCTTGTACTTCTTCTTTTTCTTCAGCTGGTTTTTCTGTAGCTAGAGATTCATCTCCCTCAATTTCAATTCTATATCCAGTTAGTTTTGAAGCTAATCTTACGTTTTGGCCATCTTTTCCGATTGCTAAAGAAAGCTCTTCCTGTGGAACTTTTACCTTAGCTGTTTTTTCTTTTTCATCAATTTCAACCGTAATATTTTTTGCAGGGGACAAAGCCTGAACTACGTAATCCCTAATATTCTCTTGCCATTGAATAATGTCTATTTTTTCTAATCCATTAAACTCTGCAATTATAGCCTGAACTCTTACTCCTTTTTGTCCGACACAGCTTCCAACAGGATCAATTCCAGCTTGAGAAGAATAAACCGCTATTTTTGCTCTATTTCCTGGCTCTCTTTCAATCGCCTTAATCTCTACTGATCCTTGTGCGACTTCAGGAACTTCACGCTTCAATAATCCCTCAAGTAAGCCATTATCTGCGCGTGAAACGACCACTTCTTCTCCTTTTGGCCCTTCATGAATTTCTTTTAAGAAAACCGCTATTCTTTGGTTAAGGTGGTATTTTTCATTAGCAATTTGTTCTTGTGGAGGCATTATTCCTTCTGCTTTTCCTACATCAATTATGATATTTGGACCCGCAAATCTAAGAACCATACCATTTACGATGGTTCCGATTCTTACTTTATAATCTGTAATTATTGCTTCTTTTTCCTTTTCTCTAATCTTCTGAAGGATTACTTGCTTTGCTGTTTGAGCTGCAATTCTTCCGAATCCAGGAGGAGTAACATCTGAATCATTATGGAAAATTTTTGCCTCTCCAGAATTAGGATCAAGTGTTGCTGAATATTCTTCCACAATGATATCTGGGTGATCTTTTCTGTATGCCGCGAGGATAGCGTTCTGGACTGTATCCAAAACTATTTCGGGGTCGATTCCCCTTTCATTTGCTACTTGATTGAGCGCTAAAGCAAACTCGCTACGTTGTACTGCTGGCATAGTGTGACAAGTATAGCAGATCCTGAGGCTAGCTTCAAGGTTAAGAAGCCTTATTAAAAGATAGATTTGAGCTCTGATCTAATACAACATTTATTCTGTCTCCCCTCACAAACTCTTCAGAAAGCATCTTTTTTGCTATAACATCCTCCACTTTATCCTGAATGAAACGCCTTAACGGTCTTGCACCAAATTCTTCATTAAATCCTCCTCTTGCGATAAATTCTACAGCTTGAGGATCAAAACTTAACGCAATATCCTGCTGCGAAAGTCGTCCTATAAGCTCCGATAGAAGCAATTTAGCTATTTGAGATACCTGGGACTGATTTAAAGGACGGAATATTACGATATCGTCAAACCTATTCAAAAGCTCTGGGGTAAATATTCCATTTCTTTGTAAATAATCCAAAAGCTCTTTACTGGTAATCTCTTTATTATTTGCCAAATTTTCGCGTATATACTCAGAGCCAGCATTACTGGTCGAGATAATAATAGTATTAGTAAATGAAATTGTCTTTCCTGAATTATCAGTCATTCTTCCATCCTCAAAGACTTGAAGAAATAAATTCAAGATTTTTGCATTTGCCTTTTCAAACTCATCTAATAAGACCAATGAAAAAGGATGAGTCTCAATTTGATTTAGAAAACTTCCTGAATCGGATTCAAGCATCTTTTCTAGTGCGTCAGGATTTCCATACTCACTCATATCTACCCTCGCTATATTTGCCTCACCCCCAAAATAAATTTTTGCGAGCGTTCTTGCAGCCTCTGTCTTACCAACACCAGTTGGACCTAAAAACAAGAATGATATTGGTTTTTCTCGAGTTAGCCCTGCCCTAATCCTTCTAATAGCTTCTGAGATTGAGCGAATTGCATCATCTTGACCTATAACAAATCTGTGCATTTCATTTTCTAAATTAAGAAGTAATAATTTTTCTTCAGATTTAGGGCTTCCTACGGGAATATGACTTTTTGTCTCTACCCGACTTAAAACGTCATCCTCCAAAACTATTTTTTCTTTTCTTTTATCTAAGGCGACAGAATTAGCAGTTTCCATTAAAAGCTCAACTGCTGTTCCTGGGAGCACTGCATTTACATCAAATTTATCAGCATATTTTACTGCTGAAAGAATTGCCTTATAACTTAACTGGGTTTTTGTTTCATTTTCAATTTCCTCCGCTTTCTGAAATAACATCTTAAGAGCGGTATCTTCATTGGGTTCTTCAAGATTGATAATTTCGAAAACCTCCCTAATCGCATTATTTTCAAAATACTTCTTATACTCAGGTTCTGTCATGGTAGCAATTATTGGCACTTTTCCATCTCTTAAGTATGGGAGAATCGCTCCTGATAAATCTATTTCATATGATGAGGAGCCCATGATATTTTGAAACTCCGGGATAAATAAAATCACGTTTCCAGAATGCTTAACTTCTTCGATTATCGCCTGAAGTCTTGCTTCTAATTCCTCTCTATTCGCAGTTCCTGCAATAAGTGGGCCAATTGAAAGCTCTAGAAGTCTTCTGTGATTTAATTTCCTTGATAACTTTGCTTCGTAACTATCAAAAATAAAATTATCTACCAAATTACTTTTCCCAGTACCAATATCTCCAACTAATAAAACATTATTATTAGTTTTTCTCTCCATTGCCTCCAGGAGCTCTTTATATTCTTTTTCTCTTCCTTCTATAAATCCTTTTTTATGAATATTTGAAAATGTAAGATCTTTAGTGTAATTTTTTGTTTCTGGAGTCCATCCCCAAACCAGTGTTTCTCCAATTCCGATTCCTACAAACCTTGCTCTTCTTGTTTTTAGTTCTTCCTCATTAAATGTGATTTTTGTCCAATGATTTATGCTTAAAATGTCTGCTTCTTTTAGCTTATTTGAGAAAAGAAGTTTTGTTTCATTTTCTGTAAATAAAAGATAAGCAGTAAATAAGTCAATCGAAGTAACATAATTACTATTCTGGGATTTAGCAACCTCAAGTGCTTTAACATATAAATCATGCTTTGGAAATTCCACAACTTTTATATTTTTGGGATCAATTGCAGCTTTTTCTAAATAAAATTTAATTTGAGTTTGTTTTTTTAAATAATTAATTATTGAGAATCCATTTTTCTTAAAAAGAACTGCCATAAGAGCTTCTTTCGTAAAACATTGCAAAGTATCTGTTAAATTTCCGCTAACTTTTTTCTCGGGAAGAATATTTTCTATTTCATACCTTACAAAAATATGCATTATAGTAAGAATTGATAAAAGAAAAAGAGGAATTCTTGGAAAATTGCCAGCCAAAACCTCATATGCGATCATGATTAAAATTCCGTTGATCGATACAAATCTAATTAATACAGATCCCAAAGAATCATAGATTAAGGATATGCTTATTCTTCCGTTCATAAATCAATAAATAAAATCAAAAATGTTAAAAATGGCCACCAGATAAAAAATGCAAGAAAAGAAACTTCAAAAAAGATTAATGCTAAGAAAAGCAAAGAATTCATAATAATAAATACTGATTTAATAAATATCCCCATTGCTACCGAGAAGACTACCAAACCTTTTCTGTATTCGTTTTTTAGAGGCTTAAAAAAAGTTCTAACCATTAGAGGCAGAGATAGAATCTCTAAAACGGCATGATTTATAGACATAAAGTATTTGATTAGCCGAATAGGCGCTTCTAGATACCAAAATTTTAGGAATAAAAATGGAAGGGATAAATAAAATCCGGGCATTAGTCTAAGTATAAGAACTTGAGGCCAAAATTACAAACTTTTTTTAATTTCCTGAGCTAAAAGCGGATTCCACATTGCACCAGTCGCACTCATGACAGCGTCAGCTCCTCTTGATCTGTATTCGAAATATTCTTTAGCTAAAGTTACTCCTCCAACTCCAATTATTGCGAAATTCAAACCCAACTCTTCTCGCAATTTATATAATCTTTCAGTCATTTCCAAACCTGCCCATTTGATCGGATGACCGCATGTTCCTGATTTTAGCCTCATCTCTCCACCAGGCAAAGCCTGCTCTCCGTTTTCTTTATAAACTTTTGCAGGAATGGTGTTAATTGCAGAAATACCATCAACAATTCCTCCAACCATCTTAATTAACTTTGTTAACTGATTATCATTTTCAAAATAAGCTATTTTAATAATAAGTGGTGTATTTCCAATTTCATTTTTTATAGCTGTAACAATTTCTTGAGTTCTAATTAAATCAAAACAAACCAAATGAGCAGACCCTTCATTTGGACATGAAAGATTTGCTTCCATAACTTTTACACCTGTTTCTTTAACTAATTTTGCAGCCAAGACATAGTCTTTAATAAATTTTTTAACATCCCCATCTGTAGTACCCTGAAAACTTCCAATTACAACTTGTCCCTTTTTAGCATATCTTACACTTCTTGCCAAATCTTTCTGCCAGACATCAGGATTCATAGAAGGAACACCAAATGAATTTGTAACAGCCAGTGGATTCCCAAAATTCTGATTTCCAATAACTCCTTTTTCGGCCATTTCCAAAGTGAGATTTCCCTTAACTTTTACTGCTAGGACATTTGGCCATTCGTTTGAGATACGAAATTTCGTTCTAACAGTTTTATACTCCACAATATCAAAACCTTTATCTAGAGCTGCATTTACATATTTAGAATTTAGAAGTGGACCTGCTGGAATTCCAAAAGGAGTAAAAACTGGAAGACCAAAAATATAATGATCGGGTAACCCTTTTTCTTTGTAAACTTTTTTATTTGCAAATTCACCAAAAGGACCCTTTTTATAATTATCTTCGTAAGTCAATAACGGATCATAAAAAGATTTTAATTTCATTTTGCTGAATTATAACACTTTACCATACACTGTTCTAGGATAGAACACGTGCAAAACCTGGTTCTACGAGAAATTTATTATTTTCAAAAACTAATTCATTTCTTATCCAAACTTTCTTTACTTTTCCCTTCAATTTCCATCCTTCATATGGTGACCACTTACATTTTGTTTGTAATTCCATACCTCGCACAGTCCATCCCTCATTCTCATCTACTTCAATCTGTGCATCCTGTTTTATTCCAAATATTTGAGCAGGCGCGTCATGACAAAGACGTTTTATTTCTTCAACAGTGAGTAATCCTTTTTCGGTTGCTGTTAAAAGTAAACCTAGTGTTGTTTCTAAATTAGGAACTCCAAATGGCGGATTATCTGAATCTTTTTCTTCTTTAGTGTGTGGCGCATGATCGGATTCTATTAGATCAATATGTTTTAAATTTTTAAATGCAAAATCAGAAAAGCCATCATAAACTGGAGGCTTCATGATTCCATAAGATTTCAATCGCTTAACATCCTCTTCAGTCAAAAATAAATGATGAGGAGTAACTCCACATGTTATATTCAAACCTTTTTTCTTAACCGAAATTATTTTTTCTAATTCTTCACGAGAGCTAACATGACAAATATGTGTTCTCTTTTTCGTTAAAGCGCAAATTTTAATTACCAAATCGATTACGTCTTCTTCTGCATGAACTAAAATTGGTTTATCGATATTCCAAGTTTCATAAATTTTAGATAAGTTTTTCTGATCAATAATAAATCCACCAGTTGTTTGATTTAAATATATTTTTAAACCCAAAACTTTATCATAAATTTTTTCAAATTCTCCTAAATTATCGCCAAGAGATCCGAAGTGAAATCCAATATCTGAAACTATTTGTTCTTTCGCGATCTTTTCTTTTTCAATTAGCAATTGGTAACTGGTAATTGGTATTTTGTTATTTGGCATATCAATTACTGCAGTAAATCCACCGGCGATAGCAGCCCTGGTACCAGAGGTAAAATCTTCTTTATGAGTTTGACCGGGGGTACGAAAATGAACGTGTGGATCAATTAGTCCTGGAAGTTTAATCATTTATCAAGCTCTTTGTTAATATAATCAATCGCTTCTTTTGGGGTCTTGGCAAAAAATACAAATTCAGGAAGGTGTATTTTAAGATTTGATTTCAAAAATCCATCTTCTCTCATTCTCTCAATCTGCATTTTAAGTCCTTCATAAAAATTATCAGTATTTAAAATTATCACTGGCTTATTATGGTGCCCTGTTTTGCGAAGTTCTATTATGTCAGTTATTTCATCCAATGTCCCAATACCACCAACTAGAGCTATGACAGCATCTGATTTTTCAAGCATTGCAGCTTTTCTTTCTCCCAAAGATTTAGCGATTATCATTTCATCTGCATCTTTCCGAGCTAGATGGTGAAAAACTTTCATTGAAACTCCGTAAATTTTTCCTCCCCCATTCTTTACTTCATCAGCTACTACTTTCATAATCCCAATATTTGTTCCACCCCAAACAAGATGATATCCGTTCTCCACCATAAGACGCGCAAATTCCCTCGCATCTTTTATATATTTCTCGTCTACTTCCTGAGCGGAACAAAAAACAGCAATATATTTCATAATTCTTCCTTAATCCAACTCTCTACTTCCGGTGTAGTTTTATTTACATTGACCGACATTAAATTGAAAGTTTCATAACTATGTATTGCCTTTAATTCCTCATTTATTCTATCAAAATTTTCAAGAAGAGAATCCATAATCAGCAATATTTCATTCGAAGATTCTACTTTTCCTTTCCAAAGATACGATGAAGACACTGGAGTTTTCTTAGCGCAAACTATTAATCTTTTCTCTAAAAGAATCTTGGATATTTTAACTGCCTCTTCATCATCTTTACAGGTTAAAAAAAGCGTATTCAATTGCATGTGGAGATTATAGCAGAATTAAAAATTAACCTTCGAAAGGAATAAATACAGGATTGCCTTCTACGCGATCACTAAGCGATAAATCCTCTAAGGCTGATTGTATGATTTCTTGTCGGGCTGACTCAAAAACAACAATATCAGGCATGTGCGGCTCTCCGTTAACTATTGTCTTAAACTGTCTTTCCTGTTGTATATCTGTAATATTCAAACCACTTTCACCCATTATCATATACGCCTCCCCAGCGCTCATTGGTTTATGGGCTAAAAGCATTCTTATGTATCCTGCTCTCTGAATATCTTCCGGTTCTTCCAATTCCGCTTGTCCATCTAAATCTGGTAAATCATCAGGTCCTTTTTCCAAATTTATAGCAGCAGTTCTAATATCTTCAAAGACTGCGCTGGTTGTGGCATCTCTTCCTGCGCCACGACCCGTATACATCTGTGTATCTGCAAGCTCCCAATCTACTTTTACTCCGTTAAACACTCCATTAACTGATGCCAAAGGATTGTCTCGTCTTATAATTGCTGGTGTAACTCTTGCTTCAAAAAGCCCATCATCTCTTCTTTTAGCGATCGCCAGAAGCTTAATGTCATGCGCAGCGTTTCCATCACCCACATAATTATTTGCAAAATGCAGATCCGCGGCTGTTACATCTGAAATTCCTCTCCTGTCAATTGTTAAAGGATTTACTATTGAGTTAAAGCCTAACATAAAAAGTATTGCTAATTTAAATGCGGCATCCTGTCCTTCTATGTCTGACGTTGGATCCGCTTCTGCATATCCAGCTGCTTGTGCTTCTGAAAGAGCATCCTCAAAACTCATCCCTCTGTCTCTCATCTGAGTTAAAATATGATTAGTTGTACCATTAACTATTCCTGTTATTCCCATTACTCGATCTACTTTCGTTCTTCTTCTTAGAGTATTTACCACAGGAATGCCACCACCCACTGTCCCTTCAAATTGAAAATCGACATTATTTTCTCTCGCAGCATCAAATAATTGATCTGGATATAACGCAACAGGCGCTTTTGCAGGAGTAACTATGCTTTTACCGGCGCTCATAGCGTCTGTCATAAATGCCGCAGACATAGCAGGAATAACTCCACCTGGAGCCTCAACTATTATCTGGATGTTTGGATCTCGTAAAAGCTGTGCGGAAGTTGTGTAATTGGCGTCAAATTCTCTACCTGATGCCTGGGGATTTTGAACTGCTACGCCTCGAAGCTCAAGTCCCCATTCTGGACCATGCTTTGCAAGCTCTCGGATTACTCCTCCGCCTACTGTTCCTGCTCCTCTAACTCCTACTCCAATTCGTTCAGCCATAAATAATGAGCATTAAGAGGGATTATACAGTTAATAAATGATTTTGCAAGAAGAAATTAAAACCACCCTGATTTTTTCTTAACTCCGTCAAACTCTCTAAGCAATTCTTTTTGTCTTGCAGTCAAATTCTTCGGAACAACTATCTTAACTTGAACATATTGATCTCCCCTGCTTCTTCCATTTATATGCGGGATTCCTCTCTGAGCAAGACGAATGACTGTATTTGGTTGTGTTCCAGATGGAATTTTCAGCTTAACCTTATCATCGATAGTTTCGATGTCCACTTCTACACCAAGAGCTGCTTCAGCAAAAGATATTTCTTTTTCTGTCACAACATCAAACCCTTCTCTCTTAAACCGCTTATCAGGTCTTACTTCTACTTGCACATCATAAGTGCCAAATCTCACACGCTGGCCATTATCGATTCCTGCAGGAATTTTTACTGTTTGGGTTTTTCCTTCTACGGTTATTCTTTTTGTAACTCCTTTAACCGCATCCATAAAATCGATGGTCAAACTGTAGATTGGGCGTCTTTCACGTCTGCCAAAAGGATTTCCTCCACCGAAAAATTGTTCAAATATTTCAAATGGATCTGCGCCTCCACCGAAATCAAACCCTCCAGCGTTTCCACCCGTTGAATAAGTATATGTAAAAGGTCCGCCTCCTGAGAATGGGTTTCCGCCTCCAAATGGGCCTTGTTGTCCAGCCCCCTGCTCAAAAGCTGCATGACCAAATTGATCATAAGCTTGCTTTTTCTGAGGATCTGATAAAACTTCGTATGCTTTAGTTACCTCCTTGAATTTTTCTTCAGAAGTCTTATCGCCTTTATTTCTGTCTGGATGATGCTCAAGCGCTAGCTTTCTATAAGCTTTTTTTATATCAGCTTCCGATGCGCCTTTGTTAACTCCTAAAATTTGGTAATAATCTTTTGTCATAACTATAAAATACTACAAATACTACCAATACGTACAAATATTTTAATATTCAAATATTTGTAGTATTTGACATTGATAGTATTCACTTTACGGTAACGCTTTTCGCTAAATTTCGAGGCTTATCTGGATCGTAATTTTTAAACAGAGCTAAGAAGTAAGAAATTAACTGAGCAGGTAAAATCTGCGCAATATAGCTCCCATCTTCTATATCTTTTACCTCGACAAAATAATCAAAAACATCATTATTTTTATGACTTATTCCAATGATTACTCCTCCCCTAGCCTTAATCTCCATTGTATTTGAAATAATTGCGCCATATGTTTCGTCGTTTGGAGCAAAAACTATTACAGGTGTACCTTTAGAAATTAATGCTATTGGGCCATGTTTTAATTCTCCACCAGCAAGACCCTCCGCATGAAGATAACTTACTTCTCTAATTTTTAAAGCCATCTCTAAAGCTGATGGATAACTAGTTCCGCGCCCGATTATAAATATGTGTTCTTTAGAATTTAAAAACGAAGCTACTTTTTTAATATTTTCAAGACTTTTTTCACCTAAAATTCTTCTTATCTCTTTTGCAGCCTCCTCAACTTGCTCTTTGCCTTTTTTAACCTCACCCTTCATTGCATATGAAAGCATGAGAAGTATTGAGAGCTTAGCGAGATATACCTTGGTGGATGCTACCGCTTTTTCTGGCCCAGCACCAAGAAGCATTTGCTGATCGCTCATGCGATAAATTGTCGAACCTTTTACATTTGTAATCGCCACTATTTTACTTCCTTTTTTCTTAGCTCTTTGAAGTGGCTCCACCACGTCAATCGTTTCTCCTGATTGAGAAAGGGCAATAATAAGACTTCTATCAGTTAAGAAATCTTCTAAGTAATTAAACTCTGATGCTGGTGCTGTATTTACGTGAACTTTTGCAATTTTTGAGAATAGATAAGTTCCCCCTAAGCAAGCAAAAAATGCAGTACCAGCACCGATAAAATAAGTCCCATATGCTTTTTTAATAGTTTTTCCAAGCTCCTCAATCTGAGATGAATAATTTTTTGCAATATTTTCCAAGACTTGTGACTGTTCATTTATCTCTTTGATCATGTAGTGAGGAAATTTCCCCATCCCTTCTTCCTTAAGAGCTTTTTCTAATGTTTCTAAAGCAGGTGTAACGCTTAATCCATCAGGAAGAGAAAATAATTGAAGACTTTTTCCAATTATTACCATCTCATGATCTTTTATAAATAAAGCTTTATCGGTGTGCTGTGCGACCCCATTTGGATCTGAAGAAATATAAAATGAGTCTTCTCCAACCCCCACTACAAGAGGAGATCCAGTTTTTGCAGCCGCAATCTCATTTGACTTAGTGTTAATTGCGACAATCGCATTAAGACCTCTTATGGAATTGAAGGCAATTCTAAAAGCATCAGTAAAACTTAAATCTTCTGTTTTTATGAATTCTTCTATAAGATGAGGAAATATTTCAGTATCTGTTTCTGAATGAAATTTATGACCTTTCTTTAAAAGATCATCTTTTATTTCTTTATAATTCTCAATAATTCCGTTATGCACAACTGCAATATTTTTTGTGCAGTCCAGATGTGGATGTGAATTTTCCTCTGTAACCCCGCCGTGAGTGGCCCAACGGGTATGTCCAATTCCAATTTCGCTTTCTGGAAGATTTACCTTAGCATCCCCTATTTTTCCAACGTGCTTTTCTACCTCAATCTTATTTCCCGCTTTTACAGCAATTCCCCATGAATCATAGCCTCTATATTCAAGAAGTTTTAAGCCATCCAGAATCATATTAGGCGTATCGGATTTCCTGCCTACGTAACCAAAAATTCCACACATATTGAGTTGAATTATATCATTTTGGAGGATTTAAGTGGTTAATTTACTACTTCACCTTCGACAGGCTCATCAGGATTTGCCTTAGGTTCGGCAGCCTCTTCTGTCTTAGATTCTCCATTTACATCCGCTGATTGCCCCTCTTGAGTCTGACTCTGATTTTGATTCATCTGTTGACCAATTTTTTGAAGACTTTCAGATAATTCTTTTGTTTTAGTTTCGATTTCGTCTTTATTTTCAGAATTCATAACATCTTTTAGAGCTTTTATTTTTTCTTCTACTTCAGTTTTTAATTCTGCAGGAACTTTATCCCCAGCGTCACTTAGACTTTTTTCAGCTGTAAAAATAAGTGAATCAGCTTGATTTCTAGTTTCAACCATGGCTTTTTTCTCTTCGTCTTCTTTAGCATGAGCCTCAGCATCTTTGGTCATCTTGTCAATTTCCTCGTCCGTTAGTCCAGTTGAACCCGTAATCTTTATACTTTGCTCTTTTCCTGAAGCCTTATCCTGTGCTTTTACATTTAAAATTCCTGAAGCATCGATATCAAAAGTAACTTCCACCTGTGGCACTCCTCGAGGTGCTGGTGGAATTCCATCTAATATGAAACGGCCTAAAGATTTATTATCAGCGGCCATTGCGCGCTCACCCTGTAAAACATTAATTTCTACCTGAGTTTGATTATCTGCAGCTGTAGAGAAAACTTGAGACTTTGAAGTAGGAATTGTAGTGTTTTTTGCGATTAAAGGAGTTGAAACAGATCCAAGTGTTTCAATTCCAAGAGTTAATGGAGTTACGTCTAAGAGCAAAACGTCTTTAACTTCTCCACCTAATACTCCTGCTTGAACAGCAGCTCCAACAGCTACAACTTCGTCTGGATTTACAGATTTATTTGCTTCTTTTCCAAAGAATTTAGCTACAGTCTCAACTATCTTTGGCATTCTAGTCATTCCTCCAACCAGAACTACTTCATCAATATCCGTTATTTTTACTTTTGCATCCTTAAGAGCCTGCTCTACTGGTTTTAGAGTTTTTTGAACTAAAGGATCCACTATTTGCTCTAGCTTTGCGCGTGTTAAAGTAGTAGTTAAGTGGAGCGGTCCACTTTCACCCTGTGTGATAAATGGCTGATTTATCTGAGCCTCAGCAGATGTGGATAATTCAATCTTTGCTTTTTCAGCAGATTCTCTTAAGCGCTGTAATGCTTGTGGATCTTTCTTTAAATCAACTCCATTTTCTTTCTTAAATTCTTCGGCGAGGTAGTCAATAATTGCCTGATCAAAATCGTCTCCTCCGAGATGAGTATCTCCATTTGTAGATTTAACTTCATAAACTCCTTCTCCAAGCTCTAGAATTGAAATATCAAAAGTTCCTCCACCGAGATCATAGACAGCAATTGTATGTGCGTTTTTCTTGTCCAAACCATATGCAAGAGCTGCTGCGGTAGGTTCATTTATGATTCTCAAAACTTCAAGGCCAGCGATTTCTCCAGCTTGTTTTGTAGCTTGACGCTGAGAATCATCAAAGTAAGCTGGTACTGTAATTACAGCTTGAGTTACTTTATCTCCAAGATATGCTTCTGCGTCAGATTTGATTTTTTGAAGAATCATAGCAGAAACTTCTTGTGGGGTTAAAGTTTTTCCATCAACCTCAACTACTGCCATTCCTTCTCTACCTTCTTTAATAGTATAAGGAAGCCATTTTGCATCAAACTGAACACTCTCATCCTTAAACTTTTTACCCATCAATCTTTTAATAGAAAAGATTGTGTTTTTAGGTTTAAGCACAAGTTGACGTTTTGCCACATCCCCAACAACATGACTCACTGGATCCACAACTGAAGGGATGGTATTGCGGCCTTCTCTTGAGTGAATTACTTTTGGTGCTCCACCCTCCATTACGGCTACGCATGAATTTGTTGTTCCTAAATCAATTCCCATTATTTTTGCCATATTATTTTTTCCTTTAACTCTGCTTCATAGAGCCTACTATTACCTGAGCAGGTCTAAGAACTGTATCGTTAATTTTGTATCCAGCTCTAACTTCCTCAAGTACCTTATTCTCTTTTCCTTCTTGCACCGAAACACATTCCATTAGATTTGGATCGAAATCACTGCCCGTAGTTTCGATCCTTTGAACTCCTTCTTCGGAAAGAGCGTCCAAAAATTTCTGAATAGAAAATTTTAGTCCGTCATCCTGAATATGTTTCTGTGCAAGAAATAGATTATCTAAAACTGGCAAAAGTTTCAAGATTAAATCTTTATTTGATGCCATTATCCACGCACTTTTTTCTTCTGTTATCCTTCTTTCAAGATTTTGATAATCAGCAAGTGCTCTTTTTAATTGATTTTCAAGGTTCTTTAACTGTTCGTTTTCAACTTCCTCAACATTTTCTTCCTCTAAATTTTCGTCTTTATCATTCTGATCATTTTTATTTTTCATCATTACCAATCCTTTGCCACTTCCTCAATTAAATTTCCAAAATACCTAACTGTCGGAACCACATAAGTGTCATTCAAGCGAGTTGGACCTATAACTCCAATTTCCCCACCACCATGCTGTGAAGTTGTGTAACGCTTGAAAACAAATCCATATGGGCCTGAAAGACGTGGTCCCAAATCTTCTCCCATAAGAACTTGTATTTCACTATCTGCTCCTGCTGCTTCGAAAAGAACTCTTATGCATTCAAATTCATCAATTGCAGATAGCAAAGTTTTCGTTATATCTATATCGAAAAACTCTGGCATCTCTAATAAATTTGCATATCCTGAGATAAAATATTCTCCAGAATCTGTTGCTGCAATTGCGATTGCTCCTGTTTTATTAGCTAGTGCACGAGTCACTTCTTTAAGAAACTGCGCCTCTTTATTTCTTATATCCCATACTTTTTCTTTCATCGATACTTCTTCTGCAACTGAAAGTTCTTTTTCCTTCATAAGCTGCTTTACATAAAATTTCATCGCAGCTGGTGTGGGAACTCTTCCTGATGAAATATGAGTCTTTTTCAAGTAACCGTAATCGGTTAATCTCACCATTTCATTTCTGATTGTTGCAGGTGAAGCTGAGAGAGAATGTTTTTTCTCAAGAGTCTCAGAGCCTACAGGTTCTGCTG
>CAZMGC010000017.1:0-19834 GCA_964565795.1 uncultured Gammaproteobacteria bacterium | reverse complement strand
TCACAGTTCGAATCTGTGCATCCCTGCTGATACATTTTGATATATTCTCCCCTTTCTTGATATAATTCCCGAATGTCACAAATTCATGAAGCAGATCAAATATACGTAGATGTCCATATGCAAAGTGGCCCTGAAGATATATTATGGACTCCAGCATTAAGTCTACGACCTCATCACCTTTTAGTTCCTCAAGTTAGAGCTAGAATACTTGGACAACCAGTAGAACCTACTCATAAGGATAAACAGTTTATAAATGAAAATTATTATGACGTACGTAATTATGTTATTGATACATTTGGAATCGGTGTTCCTGCCGAAATCGTGTATGGAGAAACAGCAGATAGACTATCAAATCTAGCAGATAGCGATATTCTATCCTTAGATATAAATAAAGACGATATATGTAGGTCATGTAATATAGGAAAACACTGCGGAGCCACTAACTTTACTCTGTACGGAAGAAATTATAATAGATTAGCCCGAGAACAAGAATCAATCGAAGCAATATTTAATAATTTATTAGCATGCGGATTTGAAGAAGGTATGGATTTTATTTTTGGAGAATCTACCACTGAACTTTTAGATTATGGAGGAGAAAACCTATATGAAGCAATTTCTGATCCGGTACCAGTCAGGGTAGATTTTAGATCTATGTTAGTAAAAATGGCTGCTGTAAGAACTATTCTTCAAAACTGGAACCAAACCGTTAAGACTTAATTCTCATAACTCCCCTTGAATCCCAAATCCTTAAATGCTATATTTTGCCTGTGCCGAATCCCGAGCGTAGACACCCCCTGCCTCGTAGAGAAAGTTTTAAAAAGCGCATAGCAGCTGCAGGAATGTCTGTTCTTATGTCAGGCGCTCCAATTTCTCTTCCCGCAGGATACGATCCTATAAATGCTAATCCAGATCAACAATACGGAATGTATAGCTACGGAATTCAGGGTTATCAAGTGATCAAAGAAACTGGTGATATCTCAAGGGGTTTTGATCCAACGGATGGACGGGGAAAAGAATATGGTCCACAAGATAAAGAAAAACTTATAGATCTTTTAGGAACCGTTTATGATGCAAACCTAAATTTTATTTTCTTTTCCTGGTATCCAGACGTTAGAGATGACTTTTGGGAATTAATTGATGCTACCATGATGGATCCAAATAATTTTTACGCTGACAAAGTAAAAATGTCATTTGTTTATGAACCTGAATCGAATAAAGACTCAATGGAATTTTCCGAGATGGATGAGCACATTGGAGAACTTAGTAGATTTTTCGATAAACCTTTCTTTTTAAAAAACAAAGATGAAAAACCCGTCTTTACCGTCTTCGCATCTGAATGGGAAGGATTTGTGAATAATTCTGGTTATGTTCAGAAATGGGATGAGATAGCAATAAAGTATGGCGCTTATATAATTCTTGAAGATTACCCAGGAATAAGTTTAAATCCTAGCTACCAAAATAGTCAGGATCGCATTGGATCAATTAGCTATGGGGACGATCCATGGCTTCTCACTTCTGACGGCTACAGGGAAGGAAGAAGTGCAGTGAGAATTAGATGGCAATACCATAAACCAGGTGATTTTAAATGGCAGGATTTTAGTGCAACCCAACTTAAAACAAACATAGGCAGAATGCTTGCATCAGGTGAAGAATTTGGGGTTGGAATTTCAATTGATGAAGGATATGAAGATACACAAGCAACTCCACAAGTTTTTGATATATTTAAAAATTCCCTACCCGATAGGAACAGCTATGACAATCTCCCTCGAGATGAAAAAGCTAAAATTTTAAAGAATAAAGCTAAGGATCTTTTAAGAGATAAACACAAACCGCAAATTCCTTTTCTAATTTACGACAGCACAATCGCGGACAGAACTAGACGACAAAGAATAGCATAAAGTCTCCTGATATAATAATCTCTTATGAGAGAAAGAATTAATTGGGTGGATGTTGCCCGCGGAATAGGAGTTCTTTTAGTAATTTATGGCCACGGTTTAGCAGCAACTCCATTAAGATTTATAATTTACTCTTTCCACATGCCTCTCTTCTTCTTTCTCTCTGGCCTCGTTTTTCATAAAAGAAAAAATGAAAAATATCTTACAGTCTTAAAAAAAGATTTTAAAAGAATTTTAATTCCTTATTTTATTTTTGCAGCAATCTCTTTCACTCTTTGGCTTTCAAACATCCCATTTGACAGAATTCGATGGGATTTAGTTTTAAAACAAATAATTGGAATTTTTTATGGCAGTGGAAATAATGGATATCTCGCGATAAATATCGTACTTTGGTTTTTACCATGTCTATTCATAGTCAAGCAAATTTTTTGGTTCATCTCTAGGCTAGAAATCAAACTCATCATCCCAATACTATTTTTGTTTTCAGCATTAGGGTATTCATTTTATATATTTGCACCAAACATAAAGTTACCATTCGGATTTGAATCAGCCTTAACAGGAGTTGTATTTTTCGGATTAGGATATATGTGGAATTTTATCCCAGATAAATATAATCAAATATTTAAAAAATATACATTAGTTTTTATTTTAATTTTATTTGTATCAACAATTATTTTTTCTTTAACAAATTTTAATATCTATAATCATCAAGTAGATTTAAGGCTTAATAGAATTAATAATTATTTTCTTTTTTACCTTGCGGCATTTAGCGGAATATTATCTGTAATCTTAATAAGTATGAAAATAAATAAAGACAGGGTTCTGGAATATTTTGGCAGAAATTCGCTGCTTTTATTCGTTTGGCATCTTGTGGTTTTTTCGTATATTTCAGATTTTGTATTTCTATTTTTAACTTCTGACGAAGTAATACAATTAAGAAATGTTTATCTTGCGCCTTTTTATTCAATTGTTTCAATATTTATAATCCTCTCAATATCTAAAACAATAAGAAAAACTAAAGCAGTAATTCTTGAAAGAAACAAAATTTAGGCATATAATGCAGCCCTTATGGGATTTTTAAGAGAATTAGGAGTGAATACTGGTTGGATAAAACCAAAACCAGGAGAATTCTTACCTGAACATCAAGAACTTGGACTCGCATATCAGATATTTGATATGACTTTTAGAGACTCCCGAAGAGAACTTGCTAGAAGACCTGAGGAAGAAGATATGGTTAGAAACGTTATGGGAGCACATATAAAAGCAAGAGCGCTAAGAGTAGTAAGAGCAGGTCTCTCGGCAAGCTATTATGGACCTGATCTTCCAGGTCCTCATGAAATCTTAATTGCCAATGACTATTTATTTAGCTTTAGACGCCAAGATTTATTCATTGCTCCAGCTGAAGGAATAAGCATTCATGTAAATGATCTGGTTGAGGCCAAACCTCGAGTATGGTTTGAACATGGTAAAACTGTGGTTGATGGTACTCTGGCTCATTTAATTGACAGAAGAGGCCTCGCTAGATATTTATCGAGAATTGAAACTCTTAGGTAATAAGGATATATATAGAAGCGCTAGCGAAAAACCTAGAAGAATTCCACCCATTACATCCGTAGTCCAATGTTCTCCTAAATACACTCTACTTAAAAACATTACAAAATCAAAAACCAATACTCCAGAAATTAAAACTATTTTTAATTTTTTTGAAAGTTTTGGCGATATCCAAATCACTACCATTAAAACTAATGAAACAAAAGCAGTTCTCGCAGAATGACCTGATGGATATGCGAAAAATTCATGAGGAATATATGATGTTGGAAAATGCACTGCGAGATTTGTTTTTAAAAACATTACTGGTGGTCCATGATGTTCGATTATCATCTTTCCAGCAAGTTCAATTATTCCAGTTAAAACATAAAACCCTAGAGCAATAAATTTTTTCGGAAGCTTAAATAAAAACAGAGTTAACAGTAAAATTAAACTCGCAGATTCAGCGCTTCCTAGCAAACTAAACGAAGAAAATATACCGACTACTCTTTCCGGTAAAAAGTTTTGAATCCTGACAGTTGTATCGAAATCAAATCTCGTAAACAGATCTTCTGCCACTAAAAAACTTAAGAAAATAAATAAAGTAAATGCTAAAAGACCTAATGTTCCGCTGTGTTTTAAAATTCCCATGGAGATTTTTATTGTAACATCTGCCCGCAGATACGAGCAATGCGTTGCAGGTGGGAGTTTATTTTCCCCGCTTGTGGTGTTCGTGCATGTAAACAACGACACCTGACGCAATCGCAGCACCGGTTACCCCTACCACTGCAGCTGTTTTCTTTATTAGATCAGGATGTTCTGCTATGAACATCCTTACGGACCTAGGACCTGCAAACTGAAGCCCGACTGATCTTTCACTAGTCGTATGAAGCTCGATAGAGCTTCTTAATTTACCAAATCTTCCAGCCTGAACTCTTAAATCATCTGGCGCATTTACTTTATCTGCCCTCAAACTAACCTCAATAGGTGTCCCATAAGCGGGAATTTCTCCGATTCCATCCGGATGATCATCATATATATTTGACACAATCGGGTCTTGCTCAGTCATGTGAAGTGGATTATAACAGAAATTATTTAAATCTTGAGGTTTCGCAGGAATTCTTTAAATTCATCGCTGATGTCTGGATGCTCTAAAGCTAACTCTACGATAGTTTTCATGTATTCCAACTTATTTCCTGTGTCATAATATTTACCATTTTCAATCTCAACTGCATAAACTGGCATTCCCTGCTCCTGTAAAAGATTTATTGCATCCACCAGCCATATTTCTCCACCTTTACCTGGAGCTAAACTTTTAAGTGCAGGGAAAATTTCAGGCGGAAGTATATATGCACCATGCGTAGCTATATTTGAAGGAGCTTGATCGGGATCTGGTTTTTCTACAATTGCTTTAATTTTTGAGACTTTCCCCTCAACTGGTTCTAGATCTGCAATTCCATATCTTTTTAAATCCTCTTTTTTCTCAATTTTTACTCCGGAAATAACCACACCACCATATTTTTCATAAACATCTATCATTTGCTTAAGGCGAGGCGGCTGGGCGTAAATAAATTCATCTCCCCAAAGCACTGCAAATGGCTCATCTTCTATAGCAGGTTCAGCTGAAAGAACTGGCGTTCCATTCCCATAAGGGCCTTTCTGGCGAACATATATAAAATTAGCCATCTCCCCTATTTTATTTACCATATCTGCAAACTCATGTTTTCCACCAGCTTCAAGGTTTTTAAGAAGCTCAGCGTTTGGTAAATCAAAATGGTCTTCAATCGCTCTTTTTAGGGATCCTGTAACTATAACAATATCTCTAATTCCTGATGCCACAGCTTCCTCCGCAACATACTGAATAACAGGCTTATCCACAATTGGAAGCATTTCTTTTGGCATTGCCTTGGTTTGTGGGAGAAATCTTGTTCCAAAACCTGCTGCAGGAATAACTGCTTTTCTAATTTTCTTCATAAAGCCTCTTTATAATAATCCAAACTTTTATTAATTACAATCAGTTAGCCTCGCTCTCTTTACATAGATGCTAATATTTGATAAAATATTTGACATATCCGCCAAAAATGGGCGGATTTTAAATAGAATGGCAACTTCGCCTATTACCTTTACAAAACAAGCAGTAGATGAACTTAAGAAAGTTACTTGGCCAACGAGAGATGAAGTTATAAGATTAACTGTCTCAGTAATTGTAATAAGCGCAGTCGTAGGTCTTTTCCTTGGAGGAATTGACTTCGCCTTAACAAAAACATTGGAAATACTATTAAGTAGATAATATGGACGACACAAAAAAACAAGATCAAATTGAAGAAAAAGAGGAAGCTTTAGAAGAAGCGGAAATAAACGCGGAAGAATCAGAAGATCAAGCTGAAGAAGGGTTAACTGAGGAGCAAATTAAAGAAGATACTACTATGGCTCCTGTAAGCGAATCTCTCGCAAAAGCTCCTGATGAAATTAAGGAAACTCCAGACTCCTTAACTGAGGATCAAATCAAAGAAGACACAGAAATGGCTCCAGTTGAAGACCCAGAGGAAAAACTAGAAGAAGCTAAAAAAATTCTTAATGAAGCGGATACTATTAACGCTAGATGGTACATTGTACACACATATTCTGGACATGAAAATAAAGTCGCTAAATCTATAAAACAGAGAGTTCAGTCTTTAGGATTTGAAAATAGAATTTTCGATATTATCGTTCCTACAAGAAACACTATTAAAGTATCTCAGGGTAAAAAAGAAACCGTTAAAGAGAAAATATTCCCAGGGTACGTTCTTGTAAAAATGATTCTCGATGATGAATCCTGGCTTTTAATTAGAACTACTCAAGGAGTAACTGCATTTATCGGTGCTGGTAACAAACCAACTCCAATTTCAGAAAAAGAAGTTGAAGCAATCCAAAAATTCATGGATGCAGAAGAACCACTTTACAAAACTGCATTTACAATTGGTGAAGCTGTAAAGATCGTAGATGGACCTTTCTCAGACTTCCTAGGAACAATTGATAATATTGATGAAGCTAAAGGAAAACTCAAAGTACTCGTAAGTATTTTCGGACGCGAAACACCAGTAGAACTAGACTTTTTACATGTAAATAAGTTATAATTCAGAGAACTTAATTGATCTGGGAGACTTTAGTCGCTTGAACCAGTAGATAAGATAGATAAGCTCAAAAGGGCTTCCCTCTTCTCTACTTTTCAAACCCTAGACTCTCAGCAAATTTGACGCAAATGGCAAAAAAGATTAAAACATTAATTAAAATTAACATTCCAGCTGGAGCTGCAACTCCGGCTCCTCCTGTTGGAACTGCATTAGGCCCTCACGGACTTCCAATCATGGAATTCGTTCAGGCATTTAATGAAAGAACCGCTGATCAAAAAGGAAATATAGTCCCAGCTGTTATCACAGTTTATGAAGATAGAACTTTTTCTTTCATTACTAAAAAACCACCAATGGCTGAGCTTATTAAAAAAGCTATTGGACGCGGCGGCGCAAATAATCCAGGAAAAGAAGTGGCAGCTACTCTCACAAAATCTCAGGCTGAAGAAATTGCAAATACAAAAATGGAAGATCTTAATACAACAGATTTAAATCAAGCAGTTAGCATCGTAAAGGGAACTGCAAGATCGATGGGAGTAAAAGTAGAATAATGGGAAAAATTAGAGTAAAAACAGTTGGAGACGAAGAACAAGAATTAAAAGATAAAGCTGAGCAAGAAGCAAAAAGAGCTGCCCGCCTGGCAGAGTCTGAGCGAAGCGATGATGGACAGGAGAAAAAAGCACGCGAAGAAGCAAAAGAGTCTCAGGAAACTGAACAAACTACACCTGAAAACTCAGATTTAGCCTCGCAAGGCCAGGCCTTGCAAGAGGAAGCCTCTGAAGAAAAACCAAAAGCAAAAAAGAAAAAAGAAAAGTTCATCAAGAAAAAAGTTAGATCTCAGGCATATAAAACTAAGATCATGGAGATTGAGAAAAACAAAACTTACTCCCTAACTGATGGGCTGGAACTTCTTAGAAAAGTTAAAATTGCTAAGTTTGATGAAACCGTTGAACTTCACATCAACACAACAGAAGCAGGAATCTCTGGCACTGTAAAACTTCCACACGGAACAGGAAAAGAAATTAGAGTAGCAGTTGCAGACGACACAGTTTTGGCTGAAGTCGAAAAAGGAAAAATTAATTTTGATATTTTAATAGCAACTCCAGATATGATGCCTAAACTCGCACGCGTCGCTAGAGTTCTTGGTCCACGCGGCTTGATGCCAAATCCTAAAAATGGAACTATTTCCCAAGATCCTTCGGAAGCAGCTAAAAAATTCCAAGGTGGACAAATCAGTTTTAAAACAGAAAGTAAACTTCCTTTAATACATTTAAGTGTTGGAAAAACATCTTTCGAAGACAAACAGCTTGAAGAAAATATAAAAACAATTATTACAGCTGTTAAAAAAAGCAGAATTAAAAATGTTACTCTTAAATCCACCATGTCCCCAGGTATAAAAATCCAAGCCTAAAAATGAGTCCTGATAGAGAAACTTTCAGGAGAAAAGCTGCCGAAAGATTTCAACCAGCAAGAAATGCAATTGGAAGAATCCCCACTAACCGAGATGAAGCTAAAACCACAGCTGCTAATGCATTTTGGGAATTTACAAGATTAACTGTAAGACATGAAGTTTTTGATCCTAATGGTAATTTTGAAGCTGCAGCTACTCATTTAAAAACAGGCTCACTTTTAGTTATCGTAAACCACTTTGACAGACTAGATACGACTGTAGCAGGACACGTAATGGAAGATCATTTACCTCCCCTAGAAAGGGTACATGGAGTAACAGCTTTAAGATATTTAGACCCAGACAGAAGTGCGTTGATTTCAAAAACAATCGATACGGTTCGTGGAGCAAAGGGTTTTAGCATTATACCTGTCGTTCAAGATAAACCTGAGGAGATTGAATATTATGCTCAAAATACCAAAGCAACTAAAGGAAAGGAGCCTGAGAGATTTAACAGACATGCAATGATTGATGCGATCAGAGTGCTTGGGCAAGATGGAAGCATCTTAATGATGGCGCCAGAAGGAACAAGAAGTCCAAAAGGTCGACTTCTCAGAGGACACGAAGGGCTTGATAGTATACTTAGAATGTCGAGAAGAAAAGCTTTAGTTTTACCATTAGCCATAGTTCCTCCTGACACAAGAAGAATTGTTCCTCCCTATACAAAAGTTCAAGTAATTCCCGGTGAGCTTTTTTCCCTAGAAGACATACAACAGGAAGCCGAAGCAAATCCAAATCCTAACTTAACGCTTACAGATCGAATGATGATGAGATTAGCCGAATTATTACCACAAAGAAACTGGGGTTATTACGGTCGCTTTATTAGTCTCGACGGATCTCACAGAACTATCCCGCCCCATCCGGATGTCCCAAAAGCAATAATTTAAGCACAAACTATTTGACAAAGCTAAGCATATTTCATACTGTTATATAGTATGGAGCGAATTCTTCAGCATAAGCTGATTTTAGTAACAATTGCTATTCAGCTTGTCGCTCTTCCCTTGGTACTTTTTGCAGTAAAAGAAAGACAGGAAACGAGAACTCAAGCTTCAGCCTCAACAACTCTTTCTTTTACTCCTGCTTCGACTCTATCTACACCCCACAATGTCGACCTGGGACAGGAATTTCCTGTAAATGTCGTAGTCACTCCAAGCGACAATCTGATTACTCTGGTTAAACTTGAGATAGATTATGATTCATCCAAGTTAAAACCTTCAGACACAAACCCCATAACAGTTAATTCGACAGCATTTCCTCAAATAATTGAAGGGCCCATTACCTCAAGTCCTGGAAAAATTCAAATCGTAGTGTCAACTGGTTTTGATTACACAAAAGTGATTCAAACGGAAACAAAAGTATTAACCGTTAATTTTAAAGCTCTTGCTCCTGTAAATCAGACTCAGGTTTACTTCACTGCAAAATCCGAACTCTATTCGCTCGCAAATGGAGATTCAAGCAACGTTAGTGTCTTATCTTCAACAACTCCAATGTATGTAAAAATAAACGCAGCTCCGACTCCCACCTTCACACCTGTTCCCACCAATACTCCTACGCCTTCTCCAAGACCGACTTCTACTCCTACTCCGACCAGAACACCTTTATTTATTAAAGTAACTTCTCCAAATGGAGGGGAAACACTATACGTTGGAGACACGCATAGAATTACGTGGACCAGCTCCCCCGAAATTGATAAAGTTTATGTTGGCTATTCATTCGGACCTGGAAGTCTTAATGATATACCCAATGCCGTTGGAATCCCCAATACTGGTTTTTATGATTGGAAAGTTGGAATTGGCAACACAACCAATACTCAAGTTAAGATTGACGTATCCGGATATCAAACCGGCATAGGCGCTGCTGATGATCAATCCGATAATTTCTTTACAGTCCTTTCAAAACCCACCTCAACTCCTACACCAACTAATATTCCAACTGCTATTCCTACTCTAGGCAAAACTTCAATTTTGTTTAATGGATTAAAATTACATGGATTAGGAAAAGGCGGTGATAGTCCAAATCCGGATAGCTCTGGAACACTCAATCCGATAAGAACTACAAGAGAATTAACCGTTGAACTGTATGACCTTAATGGAAATATAGTAAATACATCAGTTGGGAATATAAAATATACTACACCAACAGAAGGTGTGTTTAATGGATCTGTAGAATTACCCAATACTATTTTAAGCGGTGATTACCAAATAAAAATCAAAACACCTTATTACCTGAGGAAAAATCTCCAAGGATTAGTCAGTATAGTTAAAGGACAATCAAACATTGCACAATCTGCATCCACAACAGTACTAAAAGTAGGAGATATTAATTTAGATGGCAAATTATCAGTCTTAGATTATGACGTTATAATTGAATGTTACAGCGATCTTCAACCAGCAAAAGCTACTTGTGATGCAACGAAAAAACTAGCGGCTGATATCTCAGATGATGGAAAAGTTAACCAAGACGACTATAATTTATTCTTAAGGGAACTTTCAGTTCAGCAAGGAGAATAGTTTAAAACTTAAAATGAGAAAAATATTTACAATACTTATTATAGTCTTAACAATTACCTCAGTAAGAGCTGGTGAATCATACGCTCAAACCTGCACAACCACTCCACCCACCAATACCGGAACTTCCACAATGTCGGCAACAACAACAGCCGGAACTTATAGAGTTTGGGCTCGAATGAAAGCAGCAGACACGAGTAACAATTCTTTTTATTTAAGAATTGATAGCGGGTGTGCTATTTTAGTTGGAGATAATAATCAAATCTCCTCATCTGTCTGGACTTGGGTAGATTACCAAAACGGTGTAACTTCAAATAAAATCAATACAACTCTTACTTCAGGAACTCACGTAGTCACTATTATTGGAAATGAACCCGGTGTAAGTGTCGATAAAATATTAATGACTAAAAACTTAAGCTGTGTGCCAACAGGATTTGGTGATAATTGTCCTGCTGAACTTCCAAACACTCCTACCGCTACTCCAGCAGACACTAGTCCTCCGACAATTTCAAATATTGTTACTCCCATTATAACGAATACTACAGCAACAATTGAATGGAATTTATCAGAAGGCGGAACTGGTCAAGTTGAATATGGCACTACTACCAGTTATGGCTCTAAATCAGTTCTGGAAACAGGTTTATTAACTTTCCATAGCCAAAATATTTCCAATTTATTACCTGGAACTTTGTACCATTACAGAATAATTTCAAAAGATGCTACAAATAATACAGCGATGACTTCCGACAGAACATTTACAACAACAGGAGGAACTACTCCTACCCCACGTCCATCAAATACTCCAACACCTACTAATGTTCCGACATCTACCCCTACACCTATAGTAACCGCTGCTCCATTAGAAACTGTTCTCAAGTTTAGTACTGTAAAGCTTCATGGAATTGGAATAGGAGGAGACAATACAAATCCAACAATCACTGGAAATACTAATCCAGTTACCCAAACAAGAGTATTAATTGTTGAACTTTATGATTCGACTGGAACATTAGTAAAAACCGTACAAGGTAATATAGTTTATTCCGCAACCCAAGGCTACTTCTTGGGAGATATAAAACTTGATTCTAGTATTACTGAGGGAAATTACTTAATTAAGATTAAGACTGACAAATACCTAAGAAGACAATTAAGTAAGATAATCGAAATTAAAAAAGGCACTATCATAGAAATGCCAGAAGCAACACTTGTAGTTGGAGATTCAAATGGCGATGGAACCTTGAGTATTCTTGATTACAATATAATTCTTGATTGCTATAGTGATTTCCTAGCTCCAAAGAACTGTGCGGACCCAGCTAAAAAATTAAAGGCTGATCTGTCAGATGATGGAAAAGTTAATCATGATGACCACACACTTTTCCTTCGGGAACTTTCCGTGGTAACGGGAGATTAAAAAATGAATCCCGATGTAAAAAGTCGTTTAATTAAGAAATACGCAACTTTTGGAATCTTACTTCTTTCAATTGCACTCCCAATCACTCTTTATCAAGTTCGCCATAATCAAGATAATCGCTCATCTGCTGCAGCACCAGATCAATTGGAAGCTGAAAGTGGAATATTAGGAGGCAATGCGCATAGCATATCTGATCAAACAGCCTCTGGAGGTAAATACATAGCACTTGTAAATCCAACTCCTACTCCAACCCCAGGCCAACTTGCAGGACCGGTAAAAGCATTTCCAGGTGCCGAAGGTTGGGGTGCTGCTAGCAAAGGTGGACGCGGAGGAACTGTAATTGAAGTAACTAATCTTAATGATAGCGGAACAGGTAGCCTTAGAACTGCATTGTCAGCAACTGGTCCAAGAATTATCGTATTTAAAACTGGTGGGACTATAAATTTAGCTTCAAAATTGATAATATCAAATCCATATATCACTATAGCTGGTCAAACTGCACCTGGTGGAGGAATTACACTGAGAGGAGCCGGTATCTCTGTAAGGACAAATGACGTAATTATCAGAGGTCTTAGAATTAGACCAGGAAGTGATTCATCAGATGATGATACTTGGGATGCCTTAGAAGTACTTGGATCTGGATCAAGAAATGTAATAATTGATCATAACTCAATAAGCTGGGCAGTAGACGAAAATGTTTCCACTTGGTACCAGCTTGAAAATGTTACTTTCTCTTGGAACATAGTAAGTGAAGCTTTATTTAACAGTGTTCACGACAAAGGTCCGCATAGTATGGGATTTCTTCTCGGAGGTGAAGAGGGGTTAAGCAGTAAATTATCAGTCCATCATAATCTACTCGCTCATAACAACCAGAGAAATATTAGAGTGCAGTATAACCCACAGCTAGAAATAATAAATAATATTATTTATAACTGGGGTCAAATAGGAATGCAAATTAGCACAAATGCCTCAGGACCCTCTATGAATTTTATTTCTAACTACTACAAAGCTGGGCCGAATTCCTCCTCCGCAAAATCTGTAATTACACTTACTTCCGGGAATTCGGAAAGTATATATGTCCAGGGAAATATTTCTCCAGCAAAAACTTCATTGACCTCCCCTGAATGGAATACTATGAATGGAAGTCTTGCAACACTACAGAAATCTACCGCTTGGCCAATGTCTGCAAGCCCTGTTTCCGTAACTTCCTACCCTGGCTTTACAAATGAAGTCTATGCCTGTTCAGGAGCAATTACTCCCACCCGGGATTCAGTAGATATAAGAATTATTAATGATGCCAAAAATGGAACAGGATCTATCATAGATAACCCTTCACAAGTTGGAGGATGGCCTACTCTTTCTGCAGGAAGTGCGCCAACTGATACAGACCATGATGGAATGCCAGATACCTGGGAGACATCTAAGGGATTAAATCCGAATAATACTAATGATAGAAATAATACTGCACCATCAGGATATACTTGGATTGAAGAATACATAAATTCTCTCTTCCCAAGCTCTTGTATCTAATTTACTTTTACTCTCAATAAAGCTATAAATAAACTATGAAGGGAAAAGGAATCCCAATTATTTTATTGGCAATTTTAGTAATATCTCTCCCCTTACTTCTTCTTGGAATTAAACAAACTTTAGATAATAGAACTAGAGCTGCTTCTGCAGATAAACTTGAATCAGAAGGTGGAGTTTTAAACGGTAATGCTACATCTCAATCTGACTCATCTGCTTCTGGCGGAAATTACATACTGCTTGGTAATAATTTAAATTGCACTCCATCAAATCTTAATACTTCTCAAGCATCCACTGATGGTGGTTATGCATGGTTTATAGGAGGAAACTATGGAACTGCAGCTGACAATAACAATAATTCTACCCAATCCACACTAAGATTATTTGAAAATGGAATCGAATTAGGTCCTGCTCATACATTACATGCCGATATCAGAAATATCGGCCAAGGAAGATTTAGTCACTTTAGTAATACGGATGGAACTGGAGAATCTATAAGATTTTCTGCGAAAGATAATTCAGATCCAAGATCAAATGGGAAAATATACAGCTATTGTGTAAACTCAAGCTCTTCCACTCCTATTGCGACTCAAATTCAAACTCCTACTCCAACTCCAAACTTATCAGGAAAACTTCCAGCATTTCCTGGAGCTGAAGGAGGTGGAGCTGGAGCCACAGGAGGACGTGGCGGTGCAGTCATAAAAGTTACAAATCTAAATGATTCAGGACCAGGATCTTTAAGAGCTTGTGCGGAAGCAACAGGTACAAGAACTTGTATTTTTACAGTTGGAGGAATAATCAACTTATTAAGTGATATAACCATAAATAATCCAAATCTAACAATTGCAGGTCAAACTGCACCAGGTGGAATTGCGGTTTATTTGGGAAAAGCTAAACCTAATCCTACTACTTATCAAGAACCACTTATATTCCGTGTTCAAGCCTCAAATGTTATTATCCGCTACATGAGGCTTTGGGGAGAAAGCCTTCCCAATCAATCCGCTCCTCAACCAAGAGGAAGTATTGGAGTAAGTATCTACAGACCGAATGTTATTGTTGATCATAATGACATAACCTGGTTTACGCAAGAAGGAATAAATGTAAATGCAGGTGGTCCAAGTGGAGGCGCAAATATCTCAATACAGTGGAATATTATTGGAGAAAACATATATAACGCTACAAATTATCCAAACGGTCAATCTACTCCTATTTTAATGGTGTCTGATTACTCACATTCTGGAAAAGGTGGAGACCCATATGGAGTTACAGATATGGATCTCCATCATAACCTGATAACTACCGCTTCACACAGAATGCCTAACATGGCATGTCAAACGTGTAGAATAATTAACAATGCTATTTATAATTTTGGCAGAGGCTCAATAATTGGAGTTGATCCTAGCATTACTGGAACAAAAGCATCTGCTGACTATATAGGAAATCATTATAAGGTAGGCCCTTGGGGACCACGTGAATGGAAAGGAATGAGGGAAATTATGGCAAATCAAGGCTCAATTACATCAAATAGCACTACTCCTACATTCTCTCTATTTATTTCAGGGAATCGCAGTGATTTCACTGGTTATGATAATACTTTTGGTGATCGAGGCATAATATCTTCTACAGATTCTGACTCGGCGCAGTGGAATAAATTAATTGCAGGTACGGCATCTTTTCAAGGGACAGCGACCACTGGATACATTCCTTTACCGGATAGTTATAAGCGAAATCCTTGGACCAGACTACCTACACCTACTAGTGGTTTTAATATAACAGCTGATAATGCTTCTAACTTACCCACAATTTTAACTTCACAAACTGGTGTAGGTGCCGGAAGATATGTTAATTGTAATGGAACATGGGTTAACAATAGAGATAGTGCTCAAACAAGAATATTAAATAATTACTTAAATGGGACCGGACCTAGTAATCCGGTTACCACTGCAAATGCTGGAAATCCTCTTCCAACTTTAGGTGGAATCTCCAGCTGTACAGACACTGATAATGATGGAATGCCTGATGGATGGGAAACTGCAAAGGGCTTAAATCCTAATAATGCTGCAGATAGAAATAATATAGCACCAAATAATTATTCCTGGCTTGAAAATTATATTAATGGTATTTAGTTTACTTAATTCATTATAAAATTTATAAATAATAATGCATAATAATAAATTAACTTTATTAATTTTGGTTATATTAACTATTACCCTCCCCTTACTTTTAATTGGAATTAAACAAACATTAAATAGTAGATCTAATGCTGCAGCTGCAGATAAACTTGAAGCTGAAGTAGGAGTCTTAAACAGCAATGCTACTTCTCAATCTGATGCTTCAGCTTCTGGAGGAAGTTATGTAGTTTTTGGAACAAATCAAGTAAATAACCCATCGCCAATTCCAACATCAAATAAAATTTACGGTATGGGGATTGCTGGTGATTCACTAGCAAATACAACTCTAGGCGGCCCTTCATCTGGATCTACTCAACAATTCATGAGGTTCAAAGCTGAACAAACAAGTAATTTAGTTTCATTTAGATTTTACTATTTAGGACCCCCTGAACCTGGATATGCGGGCGGTACAGGAGGATCATGGAGCGTTGGAGTCTATGAAGATGATAAATCTCAGGATCATCTACCAACAGGAAATCCAATAACTACAACTACAAATGTCTCCCCAATGAGCAAATCTCCATCTGCAACTGGAAGATTAATTAATCTTTCTACACCAGTAGCCTTAACTGCAGGTAAAATTTATCATCTAGTATTTACAAATACAGATCCTGATCCTATCTCCAACTATTTTTCTCCTGACTATTGGTATTATAAAAACATTCCAGATAGACGTGCTGGATCTACTCCTTATCCATCGCAAATTTTTCCACTATTGCCTAATTCCGATTGGGGTCATGGATATAAGGTTGGGAGCACATGGTGGATTCGCGAAGGCTATCTGCCAATATTGGACTTAGCATATTCAAATGGAACACATCAAGGATGGAGTTATGGAGAGGCTTCTTATAATTCTACTGATGAAATTGGTGAAATAAACGGAGCATCGAAAATGGTACGAGAAAAAATAACTGTCAGTGGTGGAAATAAAATTGTTACTGGAGTAGGCATAAGAGCCTTAAAATCTTCAGGAAATTCACCTCTTATCGTTACTCTTGAAAATAGCTCTGGTCAAACCATAAACACAATCACGATTCCAGCATCAACTTTTGCAACCGGTCGTGGCCCTGATTTCGTATCGCCAACTGATTGGGATGATTTAGGTTCCCCTGCAAAATATGCATTTGGAAACTTCAACTCTCCCTCTACACTATCAAATGGTCAAACTTATTATCTTAAATTTTCCACAGCAAGCGATTCTACATATTGGGCTTGGGTTAATAGAAAACTTATTAGCTATGGTTATGATCCTGCAACATATTTCAAAGATGGAGTTGCACAATATACTAGAGATGGATCTACTTGGGTAAATCTAGGCAGAAGCAAAGGCGACCAAGACCTTCAATTCTACTTCAAGCTCCAATAAATTTACTTTTAACTTCTTACAAGCTATAAATAAATAATGAATGGAAAAATAATTTCAATACTTTTATTGATAATAATATTAATATCTCTCCCCCTACTTATTTTTGCAATTAGGCATCAAACCCAGACTAGATCAAATGCTGCAGCTGCGGATAAACTTGAGGCTGAGGGTGGAGTTTTAGGGGGAAATGCTGAGAGCAAACAAGATTCTCTTGCATCAGGTGGAAGTTATGTGGCTATAGGAATTAATCAAGCAAATACTCCTATGCCAACTCAAGTGAAAATCGATGCTGGTCTATTAGTAGCCGAGTCATCTTTCCAATTCCCAACTTCTCCTGCGTCCGGAGGACAAATTAGAAATGTTATTTCTTATGGAGCGACATGTAATGATTCAACTAATGATGACAGCGTAGGAATTAAGGCTGCTATAACAGCCTCAGTTGCAGGAGATGAGGTAGTTTTTCCCTCAAATTGCACCCTTCACCTAAAAACTCACCCAATTGATCTCAAATCAGGAGTAAGTATTCGCGGAACCGATAAAAACACTTCTATTCTAAATGGAATGTTCTCAACGGCTCCAAATCCACTTTTTTATGCTAGAACCCAAGCCTCAACGTCCACAAATCAACCAATTTCAAATCTTACTATTTCAAATTTTAGCTACACAACTATTTCTGGAACACCTCCAGATATATTTATAAAACTTGGTCATGGCACATGGAACACTGACAACTCAGAATGGAAAACAGTAAGTAAAATTAAAATTGAAAATTTAACTATAGAGAAATTTAGAAAATATGCAATTGATGTTCAAAATTCGGAGTTTATTTATGTAGTAAATAATGTGATCAAAAATGCCACTTCGCTCGGTGGCGGCGGCGAGGGTTATGGAATAAAAGTAGATATGGATAAGTCAAAAAATAATTGGATTAAGGGTAATGCTGTAGGACCAGTAATAAGACACGCATTTTTAGTCCAATACGATGCAAATCATAATCTTTTCGAGGGAAATTCTGCTACGGGAACCACTCAAGACGCTTTTGACATGCACGGAGAAAATGAATACAGTAACGAATTTAGAAATAATACAGTTACGAATTGTGTTACTACCGATCCATTTACCGGTGCCACTACATACGGTTCAGGTTTTGGAATTGGCGAAGTACCCACATCTACAAGTGCGCCTCCTGGAGATGCTGGACATCATGACTTTACTGGAGACAATAATTGGATTCATGATAATTCAGTCTCTGGCTGCTATTCAGGGATAAGAATTAATAACACAAATAATACCTATATTGAAAACAATAATATTACAAATAATAGAAGCGGCGGAATTTTAATCGGAGATCTGGATACATATATTTTCCCAGAACTAGCTTCAAATCCACCGGCTTATGGAACAAACAATATAACAGCTAAAAACAATACTATTAAAAATAATCCAGTAGGCTTTAGGATTAAAAATTCTAAGAACGCTCAAATCCTAAATAACATTGCAACAAATAATACAGGTGCAGGACTCACTCTAACGCCTCAAACTACTGCATACGCCATATCGGGCAACGACTTTAGATTAAATGGCTCTACGATAAATCTAGGAGGCAATATTTCAGGAACCTTCACAAATAATCTGCAATAATTACTATAGATCTAATTAATTCCCGAACTCCTCATTAACTACAGGATATGTATTGACTAATCTAGCCTTCTTTGATATTATGTCTCTACCTAAGACAGTTGGTTCCGTAAGGATTAAACAAGAAAACCAACCGAGGCTAAATTAAGTTCTTTCGGACTTCATGCACTCTTAGGAGTGCTTTTTTATTGCCTCCGTCTTTCTTAAATATGGGAATCGTAAAACAAGCAGTAAAACATACAGGAAAAGCTAGAAAAGAAGAAATCGTAGCTGAATTGGTCAATAAAATGGACAATTCTAAGGCTTTGGTCTTCACAGACTATAAAGGTATTACTCACGTTCAACTTGAATCTCTTAAAAAAGAACTCAAGAAGATGGACTCTACAATTGTAATTGCTAAAAATAGCCTTATAAAAATCTCTCTTGGAAAATCTAAAAATTTTGCAGATTTTAAAGATAATGAAAATCTAAATCTTCCTACAGCTACTCTTTTCGTACAAGGAGATTATGTCGGACCCTTAAAACAGCTTCAAAAATCATCTAAAGAATTTGGGCTCCCAAAAATAAAGTTTGGCATTTTGGAAGGTCAGGCACTTGACGAAGCTCAGGTGTTAAAAATTGCTTCACTTCCTGGCAGAGAAACATTATTAGCTCAATTAGTTGGAACTCTTAATTCACCTATTCAAGGCCTAGTAGTTACACTAAATGGAACTATCCAGAAGTTCGTGATGACACTCGGAGCAATTGCGGCTAATAAACCAGCAGTTTCTGAAGCTACACCTACGGCAGATACCACAACTCCTGAGGAGACACCTGTTGAAAAATCTGAAGAAACTAATGAGTCAAGCTCAGAGCCACAAATTACAGAAGGTGGAAATGAAACTCCAGCTGAAGAAACCCCTCAAGCAAACGAAGAAACTAATAATAATGCAGATGAAAAAAGTGAAGGAGGTGAAAATTAATGGCAAAAATAAGTAAAGACGATTTACTACAAGCAGTTGAAGAAATGTCAGTTCTCGAACTTTCAGAACTAGTTAAAGCTCTTGAAGAAAAATTCGGAGTTAGTGCACAAGCTATGGTAGCAGCCGCTCCAGCAGCAGGCGCAGCACCAGCAGGAGACGCTCCAGCAGGTGAAGAACAGACAGTATTTAACGTTGTAATCGCATCAGGTGGTGCAAATAAAATTGCAGTTATTAAAGCAGTTAGAGAATTAGTTCCTACCCTTGGTCTTAAAGAAG
>CAZMGC010000016.1:0-21354 GCA_964565795.1 uncultured Gammaproteobacteria bacterium | reverse complement strand
AAGAAGCAATACTGGCTGGAGCCTTAACTTTTTCTGGATGAGGTGGGGCATCAAGCCCAACGATTGGTAAAACCGATTCCCCTAGGCCAATTACGCAAGATAATAGCTTATCAAAAAGACCTGTGCTTGAAACACCGGCTTTAACCTTCAATCAAGAAGCATATACACCTACCGAAGGCGACGCTATGCAAATTCAAACAATCGCAGGTATTTTCCTAGAAGCTGGTGCAAATCCTGATTTTCTTAGATTAATGAGCAACAGATTTCTTAATGATTTTGATAAGTATTTTGGAATACTCCAGACTCCAAATTCTTTTGGGTTTCAGTATAGCCCATTCGGAAAAGACAATCCTGTTGGAATTGATTTTTATGCAAATGAGGAACTGCTTACTGATCCTGATGGCAAAAACTATTCCTATTTAACAAATACTATATATCTTACAGTCGGAGATGATGGTACTCTTTTTACACCTAGGGTATCCGTGGATTTGTTTCCAGTTGAAACTTTACCTGAAATGGTAGAGGCAAATATAGTCATGGATGGAATGGAATCAATTGAATGGGAATCAGATTTAGCAGATCCATCCAGGCAGATCGTTCTTAAGGAAATTAGAACTCCTTCTACGTCATACATTGCAGCAGGAGATACCATGGGAAACTTATTCCTCGGAACTGAAAGCATAACTCCTGCCTAAATTGAGCCATAAAAAGCTATAATATGATATACTCTCTCCTTAATGGAGATCATTCCTCAACTTGCCCTCATTATTTTCCTAGTATTTCTAAACGGGTTTTTTGTGGCATCTGAATTTGCGATTGTAACTGTAAGAAGAACGCGAATAGATGAATTGGTAAAAAAGGGTAGTAAGCCAGCAAAACTCGTTCAAAAAGCTATCAAAAACCTTGATGAATATATATCAGCTATCCAACTAGGCGTCACGCTCTCTAGCCTAGGTTTAGGATGGATCGGGGATTCTGCGATTTCAGGATTATTAAGTCCTTATCTTTCAATTTTTCTCCCAGAAAAAATATCCACTATTTCTTCTCATACAATCGGACTTGGTATATCCTTTATCCTAATTACTTTTGTTCTAATTATTCTAGGAGAATTGGTGCCTAAGACCATTGCTTATCAAAAAGCGGAAAAAACCGCCTTACTGATCGCAGCTCCACTTACAGTCTTCTATACAGCCCTTAAACCTTTTGTTCTTTTATTAAATTATGGATCAGTATTAACTCTAAAATTAATTGGATTTAAAACCTCTAAAAAAGCAGACATAGTTCACTCTGAGGAGGAGATAAAAATAATCCTAGCTCAAAGCGCAGAAGAGGGGGCAATTGAAAAGGAAGAAGCAGAAATGGTTCTAAGCGTATTAAAACTTGGAGATACACCAGTTAAGAAAATTATGATTCCTAAAAATAAAGTAATAGCAATTGAAAAGGAAACTTCACTAAAACAAATGATAAAAATCTTTCAAAAGAACCCTCATAGCAGATTTCCAATATATCAAGGCGACATTGATCACATATTGGGTTTTATTCATGTTAAAGACGTTTATAAAAACCTATTTTCTCACAGTAAATTTGAGACTTTCAGAGAAGTATATTTAAATTTTCTCTTCAAAAATAGAGATAGAAAATTATCAAAAATGGGAATAATAAGAGAGATCCCTAAAATTTCTGAGAATAAAAAAATTGATGATGCGATGATTTTATTAAGAGAACGACGTGTACATATGGCCATAGTTAGAGATGATAATAATAAAACTATTGGTATTGTTACTTTAGAAGACTTAGTTGAAAGCTTAGTTGGAGAAATCCACGATGAATTTGAAATTCCAGAAAGAGGAAATGCAAAAAGCGAAAAGGTTAAAAAAATAACTTCATTTATAAAGAAGAAATCAAAACTCTAAATTAAAATCTTCTTCCTATAAAAATTATTATGATTGCTCCAAGCGTAGCAACCCCGATGCTGTATAAATTTAATCCAGTTACCCCTGAATAGCCTAAGAAATTCATTATAAATCCACCTACAAAAGCTCCGATTATTCCAAAAATTAAATCTTTAAATAAACCTTGCTCATCATTAGTTTTCATGATGAAAGAAGCAAGCCATCCAGCAGCAATTCCAACTATAATCCAAGATATTATTCCCATAATTCACCTCCTTGCCCTACTATCTACATTATACTAATATATTATTAGGCAATTGTAAAAAAGATAAAGCAACCGATTTATGGGACGAAGAGAAATAATGATCACAGTCGGCGTAATACTATTCATAATAGTATTCGTAGTGCTTTTCATCTTAAGTAGAATTACTCCATCAACTAACACTGCTAGAAATAATAGCAATAAAACCGCCAATACAACTAATTCAACAAACACAGCAAAAGTGATAAATAAGGAAATTATTTCAGTAAACAATATCGTTACCGATCCACTTGTTTATGATGGTCTGGATGTAGAAATAGAATCTAGAGTTTCTGATTGGGTAACTAAAAGAGTATTTACCGTAGGATCAAGTGGGGGATTTTTATCGGGTGGAGGCAAAAGATTAATTGTTGTAGGTAGAGACAATTTTAAACTTCCAAAAGACACTAAAGGTACCGAGCTAGGACTTGGTGAGACTGTAAATGTCCATCTAAAAGGACGCGTTAGAATTATGAATAAAGAAGAGCTCGGGATTCTAATGGGAGTAGATCTGGAAGGTACTGATATACAGCTTGATGATGGAAATACTGACAACTGGAGAGAAGGAAGTGTGTTAATTCTACAATCTGTAGAAAAAACTAATTAGAAGAAATTTTTTGCCACCCAACTGGCACTTCACAAGGAGACGAAAAACTCTTAACCTTACCTGAAATTGGATTCTTAGCGCTTTGAGCCATAATCGCAGTACATTTATTTCTATCTAAATTCATACCAGTTCCGATAAATAACCAATATAGAACTAAGGCTAAAACTATAGTACCAGTTAGACCAAATATTTTCATTGGGAGAGTTAAAAGAAACATAAATTTAGTATAACAAAATTATTAAAAAATTACTTAGCATTTTGAAAAAGGGTCCAAATGGTATCCGTTGCAGAGATACTTTCGCCTCTTAAGTTCTTAAAAATCTCTCCAATACCCCCAAACCACATATGTCCGCTATTTTTAATAGAGTATAATTGGACCTGAGTCTTATTTTCACAATTTTCAAACGATTCATTTATTGATACTTCATTTTCAGTCTTTAATGCACCTTTGCAGTTATTTTTTTGAATCCAAAATTCACTAGAATCTTTAAATGATTTAAACTCACCATCTTTATTTGCGTTTAGGCCGCCCCTATAAGGAATTCGACTATCCTGCATTCCATGCATTAAAAGAATTGAAATTGACTTTATGGGGTTTGGAATAATATATGGAGGCAGTTTTTTATAAACTTTTCCGCCAATTGTCCCCGACACAACAGCAAATGCCTTATATCTCTCGGGGGTTTCTGAAGCTATTCTATATGTTAAAAGTCCGCCATTTGAAAAACCCACTACATATACCTTTTTCGGATCTATTTTATATTTATCAAGAAGCTCATCCGTTAAACTATTTATAAACTCTACGTCCTTAATATTTGACAAAACTCCATTTCCACAGCAGGATCCACCATTCCATGATAAATTTTTATCTGTTTCACTTTTTGTTCCATATGGATAGACAACTATGAAGTTTTCTTTTTCAGCTTTTCTACTAAACCCGCTATAAAATTCCATCAATCTTGGATTATCTGTATATCCATGTAAAGCAATAACTAAGGGAAAATTATCTGAAGATTCGTAAGAACGAGGCAAGTGGAGCAAATATTCTCGCGTACTACCACCAAGCTCAATTGATTGCTTCTTTGAGCCTAAAAAATTAAGAAAAATCATAAATAAGATAAGGAGAAATGCTAAAAACCCTAATATTAAAAATTTAGTTCCTGTTTTTCTCACCTTTTAAGTGTATCAGAACTTTTCTAAATTCATTGCTATACTAGATTAGTACAAATGAAACATATTCTTAGATTTATTGATTTTTTAAAACAATCACACATCTCTTTAGTCTTATTCATCGAAATCATTATAAGTGTTTTCATAAGCTTAGCATCACTTTATTTATTTCTTGAGCTTGGAGAAGAGGTGCTAGATAAAGACATACTCCTAATTGATTCGCTAGTAACAAATTTTATTTATAGCTTTAGAAGTCCATTATTAAACCAGGTAATGATGTTTTTTACATCTCTAGGAAACGGGCTTGCTTTAATTTCTATGTCCATAATTACTATTCTATACATCGGTGCTGTCAGGAAAAAAGATGTGGCTATATATCTTGGAATCCTTTGCTCAGGAGCAATTCTAAATATTATTTTAAAATTTCTCTATCAACGACCAAGACCTGAAAATTTTCCACTAATTCATGAAAACAGCTTAAGTTTTCCCTCGGCTCATGCTATGAATAGTTTCGTTTTTTTCGCTGCACTTTCATATTTTATTTTTAGAGAAACAAATAATAAAAATGTAACTTTAATCATCTCTGCGATTTCATTATTCATAGTAGGATTAATTGGAATAAGCAGGATTTATCTTGGCGTTCATTATCCTAGCGACGTTTTGGGTGGATTCATCGCTGGATTTCTTTGGTTCATATCTGCTATTCTTTTTGAGAAGACAATTATAATTAAAAGATTATATAAGTCTAGAAAAAAATGAGAGGCGACAAACCCACATTCATTGAATCCGTTGGCTTTGCTATAGAAGGCATAAGAGTCGCCATTAGGTACAACAGAAACATAAGAATTCACATCATAATTGCAATTTTAGTTGTTATTTCTACTTTCATTTTTGGCCTCAATCAATTCGAAAAAGCCATTATCTGCATGATTATTCTCCTGGTAATTTCTGCTGAGATGATAAATACAGCGATAGAAGAGGTTGTGGATCTGGTTACTAAAGATTATAGAGAAGAAGCAAAATACGCTAAAGACGTATCTGCGGGGATGGTGTTAATCGTAGCTGCAGGAAGTATAGCAGTAGGATTCTTAGTGTTTACTCCTCACGTCTTGAAAATGTTCTTCCCGAACTAAGCTGTTTTCCTACCTTTATTTCCTTTATTTCTTAATGCTCTAGCCGCAGCTTTTCTAGCCTCCCTCGCTGCTTTTAGATTTTTATAATCTATTTCGAATGGCATTTGAGGTGTGGGATCCATTTGTCCTTGCATACCTTTTTGAACTCTTTCTCTGTGGCTCAACTTTTTTCCAGAATTAGCCAAGGGTTTTGCATCAAGTGGTGTATGAGTTCCGCCATTTAATACATGTGCTACTTCTGCAAGCGTAGCTGGGCGAACATTTCCGCCTGTCCCTCCAATAACATTTCCATTTCTATCTCCTAAAACTGCTGGGGTTCTAGGTGTACTGTCATATTGATGAGCTAATCTTTGAACCAAACTCATTTCTGGACGGGGAGAGATATCTCCATCGGGCCGAACTGACGGCCTAAATTCACCTTCAAATCTAGATTTTGACATAATGTGCGAGAGTTTATAGCAAAACTCAACAATTTTCAATAGTTAAACTATAGGGCCTCTTATTGTGGCTACAACGTAGCTCTGATATAACTACCGCACGGTGGGTTGTAACTCAGTGGTAGAGTGTCTGATTGTGGTCCACAAACTTCTTTTTCCCGAAATTTTAAATTGATATCCAGCTCCACATAATGTAAAATAGCTTCATGAAGAAATGTGTTAAATGTCGAAAAGTATTTAATTCGTCCAGCAGGCATTTAGCTTGTTCTTCATGTAGAAAACAGAAGTATAAGAAACCTTGCGATAATTGCGGAGCATTGATGCAAAGAAAATCTAAATTATGTAGAAAATGTTTTTTGGAAAGTAAACAGTATCCTAATTCAAAAAAAGTACATTCAGATAAAAGTGGTTACCGATATGTTTATTTTAAAAAGCATCCATATTCGGACAAGAGCGGGAGAATTTACGAGCATCGTTTAATCATGGAGAAAAAATTAGGAAGATATCTGTTTGATTTTGAAAATGTTCATCATAAAAATGGAGTAAGATCTGACAATAGGATTAAGAATCTTGAGCTTTGGGTTAAAGTTCAACCTGCTGGTGTCAAAGTACAAGATGTTGTAAAATGGGCAAGGAAGATCATCAAAATATATGGTGATGTTAGCTCAGTTGGTTAGAGCGCCAGGTTGTGGTCCTGGAGGTCGCCGGTTCGAATCCGGTACGTCACCCACCGTCCTATAGTTTACAATACCCCAAATTATTGCTATAATCCACACCTATGACAGAGCAATCACGAGAAACAGGTGAAATTCTAAACCCTTCACTGAGAGTAGTAAATGTAGTACAGTTTGGTGCATTCTTAAATGACTGGGCTGATCAGAATGATAGGACTGTAGTCGATCTTGCAACTCTTTATCCTGAATATCCTTGCTTTAGGTTTGCTAAAAAAGTTCGAGGTACTGTTATGGTAGATGGAGAATCTGTGGAAGTGGAAAGTGATGCTTTTCAAATAACAGGAACTATTTGGATTGATGCTCAAGCATATTCACTTAGGCAAGCAGAGGAATTTTTTCCCGATGAAAGAGTAATACTAGATAATTTAAGAACCAATATGAGAACAGTAGGAGTCACCAAGATGGTTAGAGGAAGAAATGGGACTTGGGGATATTTTCGAGAAGGCGATAGTATCATAGAATTGCCAAAGTTGTAGCTCTTAATCATTCTAGAAGTACCTCATCAAGAACCCCATTTTAACTATCTAAATCTTGCCTGGAGTTCTTCCATGTATTCTTTCAAAAACAAGTCTTGTCCGCCTCTAATAATTCTTTCCAAATATTCTGGTGCAGGAACTAAGCCTTCATGAATAAACTCAGGTTTTGCTACGTAAATTACTGCTTGTCTTGGAGTAGAGTCTGCTACGAAGACATCGACTACTTTTCTTTCGTATCCTCCTTCAAAAACGTCAAGTCTTTCGAGTAATTTTTCTGAAATTCCATAGATAACTCCTTCCACATGTGATCCCTCACTCTCTTCAATATTTGCTACGCCATGACCAGGGTAAAGTCTTTGACTTAATTTGTTAAAAACTAAACGATGTCCTGGAAGCACAGCGATATCTTTGGAATGAAAGGGAATTTGTCTAGAAGCCATTTGACGAGCATCTAAATTTGAAGCGTATGCGAAATAATTAATCCCCTCTCCTTTTGCCATCGCGCTATTATATTACCGAAAAGAGAGGATATCAATTTTATTTCTTAATAGAAATTGCGGTGTCACCAGTGACTTTTGTATTCCACTTATCAGTTTGAAGCAATTTTAAATATCCTCCTCCGGAGAGATCACTTAGGAATAAATTTGTACTAAGAAGGGTTCCTCCCTTTTTTAGTAATCTCTCAAATTCATCTACGAATTTTTTCTGAGGCGTAAAACCGTCATAAAAGATTAAGTCAAACTGCTCACTAAGCTTGGGGAGAATTTCTTCAGCTTTAGATTCATGAAAAGTTATATTTTTTAAGCCTAATTTCTCGCAATTTTCTTTTGCGAGCGCGACATGAATTGGATCTTTATCTATGGTTTCAATGTTTGCTTCTTCATTTCCTAAAGCTAAGCAAATAGTGGAGTATCCAACGCCAGTTCCTATCTCTAAGATTCTTTCTGCTTTAGTTGATGCTACAAAATCCGTTAGAAATTTTCCATGCTGAAAGGGAACAGCTCCGCATTGATGGATTCTGCGATGCTCCAGGGAAGACTCATAAAGATTATTTAAAACTTCATCCATATTCTCGAAAATTATAGCAAGTTATAAAAATAAAATTTTGATAAAATTAACCCTATGTCATTAATTAAATTCGAGACAAAACTTATTAAAATCAAAGACTGGACTATTTTAAAACTTCCGAGTGAGGCAAGTGCCCAGCTTCCTTCACGAGGAATGGTAATGGTTAAGGGGGAAATAAACAATGTTCCTTTCATGACTTTACTAGAACCAGATGGAAAATATGGACCAGGGCTCAGGCCAAGTCATTGGTTCAGGCCTGAGAACAAACTCTTGAAAGAAGCAAAAATTAAGGCAGGGGATAGCGTAACGGTTTCAATTGAACATACTAAAGATTGGATTAATCCAGAAGTTCCACCGGATTTGAAAAAAGCAATTGTCGCAAACAAAAAAGCGCATCTACTTTGGAACGATATTACACCACTCGCTCGTTGGGATTGGGTAAGATGGGTTAGAGCTGTAAAAACAGATGAAACTCGAAAAAAACATATCGAAGTTATGATGGATAAACTTAATAAAGGAATGAGAAGACCTTGCTGTTTTAATCGCAACTTATGTAGTGAGCCATATGTATCAAATAACTGGCGCCTTCTAGACTAAAACCCAAGCTTCTCGTTTACGATTACGACATAAATTTGTCTACCCATCATAGGATTTTCTTTGTGAAGAATAAGGGTCTTTGCATGAGTAGTACCAACTCCATAAACCCCTTTCATTCTTTCATTTTCAAGAGGAATAACATGCTCCTTTAATCTTTTAAAAGCCTCGTCAATATTTGAAACTATTTTCTGTGCTCCTACTACAAAAATTATATTCTGAGAAGTATAGACTAAATGGGGGAGCTGACTGCCTGTATTAGAAGCTATCAAGATTTCACCATTTTCTGTAACTGCATGAGCACTACCTAAATAATAATCAGAAATTACAGATGTTTTTCTAAGTTTTGCTTGTTTTTCTGGATCTAGTTCAGCTAAAACTTTTTCATGAAGATTGTTCCATTTATGTCCGCCTTCTTTTAAATAATCTATGTAGCCAATCTCTCGAAGAGTAGCTGAAGTTCCATTCATTACTGAGGCGTTATCTGGTATCATTTCCTGAATTTTTTCAAAAGCCTCTTCTTTTGAATTTACAAGAATAGGTAAAAATCCATTTGCTTTAAGAGAATTTATTGTTTTTTGAACCTGAGTATTATCAGCTAATTCATCAAAATTTCTATTATTAATTGTTTGGGTGGAAATCATATTTGTGTTATAATTACTATATATTCTATAGCGCTATGAAATTCATAGTACTATAGATATTAAAGTATGTCAACTGGTAAAGTTAGGAAAAACGAAATAGATCATGCGATTACAACTATCGCTGAAGCTCATATGCTTTGCATTATTAACCATCTTTCCGAAAAAGAAATGAGATTTGTTGAGATTCAGCGCTCAATTATGGGCTTGAATCCCGCTACTCTTTCAGATCGACTAAAAAAGCTCGAAAAAGACGGATTAGTTAACAGAAAAGAAGAAACTCTGGATAAAGTTTCTGTCGTATATGCTCTCACTGAAAAAGGAAGAGCAATTCTTCCTGTCATAAATGAGATTTCAAAATTTGCACAAAAATATTCATAAACTTGGATGAATAAAGACATAAAGGAATATAACGACAAGCTTTCTTCCCCGGACAAGGAAATTTGTGAATTATTAGCCAGGGAAATAAACTCAGAACTTAAGGAAGCAACAAGTAAAATCTGGCACAAAAATCCTGTCTGGTTTTTAGATGGAAATCCGGTAGCAGGGTACTCCAAGCTTAAAAATAATGTTCAGCTTTTATTTTGGAGTGGTCAGTCTTTTGAAGAACCTGACTTAGATTCTGAAGGTAATTTTAAAGCAGCACAAAAAAGATATACAAGCGTAGATCAAATAAACGTAGAGGATTTAAAACGCTGGCTTAAAAAATCTCGCGACATCCAATGGGATTATAAAAATATAGTAAAACGCCGCGGTAATCTAGAGAGATTAAAATAGTCTTCTATTTGTCATAATTTAGTCCTCGAAAAGTAAAGCAAAATTCTCCATGACTTAATATCCTTATTGATGTGAGTAAAGAATCAAATGGTATACAAAATATAGAAGCTGAGATTTTGCCTAAACCAGTCTTAACTATAATTGAACGGGCAAAGAATGCTAACGAAAAAATTGCGCCAGTAACTGCAGTAATAGGCATGTTTTTAATAATAGAAGGATGGGCTAGGAAAGATTGGAATCAAATCACTTTTGGCCTGGGACTTGCGGTTCTAGGTTACTTTGGCTTAGGGGATGGTAAAACTGAAAATAGTGTTAATCCTAACTACAATACTCCGGAAATAGAAATTTACAATAATCAAAACTCATCAAGCTAATCACCTTACCGAAGTGCTATAATTCCCGTCATGTCAAAAGAAATTCCTGCAAATGTAGAAACTATAGAAGTTCAGAAAAGAATAGTTAGGGGTGTAAACTCTATCCCTACTTACCATATGTTTCATGCAGACCATTTTACTAGCAGTCAATGGCATAAAGATCTTAAATGGTGGGCTGATCGTCAGACTAATTTAGATCCAGCCTATTTTCAGCTTGTTGGTCTTGTTGGAATAATTGCAGCTCAGTATGGTTTTCAGTCTTTAGATTACACTTCGATAAGACATACTAGGGGAGATTGGGACAGAGATCCAGCAACGCCAATGCATCAAGTGGCTCTCGGAATAGAAATTGCAAATTGGGGACTTCAAGCGTACCCGGTAAAAGAAAAAATAGCACAAAGATTTGATGAGGGCACAGCTGGTTGGTGGGGAGCATGGAATGTTTTTATAAAAACTCGAGGACACAGAGTACCAAGGTTTGAAGATCTTGTAGGTGCTCAAAAAGATGATTTAGCAAAAGAAGCAGAGCGTAGATTTACTTACGGGAGAAAAATTGCCTTACCAGATCTCGACCTAAATGAAAGAGTTGCAGCTATTCCATTTACCGGTGATCAGGCTGACAGAATGCCCACTGAAAAATTCGTACATGAGGTTTTACCGAGAGTTGTAGAAGCGACTAGAGACTGGACTAATCCAATTCCAATTTTTATAAGTGATATGGCACCTGGTGCTTAAAGGTAAACTTTTCCGCAAATTCTATGATCTTCTTTGCTCCTTGGCGCATCGCTTCAATTGTCCATACAGGATTTTTCTTATCAAAATATAGAAAAAGCACTGGATCTGCTTCTTCATAGGTAAATCCAAATTCGTCTTCGTCTGTCTGGGATGCCCATAAATTCGCTGATGGTTTTTTTTCTAAAATACTTTTAGGAACACCAATATGCTCGGCGAGCTTATAAATCTGAGATTTATAAAGATGCTGTAAGGGCTCGATGTCTGAGGCCTCATCTCCAAATCTTGTAAAATAGCCAAGCTGATACTCTGATCTATTTTCAGTTCCCATTACAAGTGCGTTATTTTTCTTAGCAAAATCAAAAAGCGTAATCATTCTGACTCTCGCCATAATATTTCCGCGACGAACTTTATCTTCCTCGGAAATTTCAAGCCAGTCAAACATCATATCTACAATTTTATTAATAGAAATTTTGGTAGTTCTTATTCCTAGACTTTCTTCAATTACCTTTACGTCTGGATCTATTTCATTAAAGTAGGGGAGATGAATCGCAATTATATTTTCTTTAGGAATTACTTTAGACAATAAATATAAACTCGTGGCAGAATCAACTCCACCAGAAATCCCAATCACTACTTTTTCAATTTTTTGCTCACTTAAAGTTTTCTTTAAAAATTCTAAGATTTTCTTTTCCTCTTCTTGAGGCTGTATTTCAAGTAAATTTTTAAACATATAAGCTATTTTCTTTTATATAATCCTCGACTTGAGGCGCCACAAGATATTTTATGGTCTTTCCTTCTTTTATTCTATCTCTAATTACCGTTGAGGAAAAATTCGCGACTTGGAGAGTCGAAGTTTTAACCAATCTGAAACCCGTAGGTAAACTATCTGGCAACTTATAAGGATCTCTTGGGAAAACTAAAAATGTGGCTTCTCTTACTAACTCTTCTGGGTTCTTCCATTTATTAAATTCGCGAACTATGTCAGATCCTACCACCCAAAAAATCTCTGCGTTTGTTTCCGATTTCAAAGCCTTTATAGTATCAATCGAATAGCTAACACCTTTTCTTTTTATTTCTATGTCAGATACTTCCATCTTGTCCTCAAGTACCGATTCAATCATGTGGATTCGATGTTCTGGGCTTGCCTGAATAGGTTTCCAGTGATGTTCATAGGCAGGGACAAAAATAACCTTGTCTATACTAGGGTCAAATTCCAAAACTTGACGCGCAATCAGAAGATGTCCTACGTGAATTGGATCAAATCTTCCCCCAAGAACTGCTATTTTCATGGAAAAAGTATATCATGCCTTGAATCAAACTTGTATAATATGGAAATGAAAGCGTGGCTTTTTGACGTAGACGGAGTTATAACAAATCCAGAAACTAAAACTTCAAATCCCCAAATTATAAAAATAATCTCCCAAATTTTAGAAAGAGGAGAGACAGTAGGACTTAACACAGGAAGATCACTTCAATTTGTTATCTTAAATGTACTAAATCCTCTCGAAAAAATAATTCCAAATAAGGATCTTCTTTACAATATTTTCTTCGTTGGAGAAAAAGGAGGAACATGGGGAGACTATAAAAATGGTGAAATTGAAAATATAGTGGACCCTCAAATAACTATGCCTGATGAACTAATCCAGAAAATAAGAGATCTCATAGCTTTTAAATATTCTGACACTATGTTTTTTGATGAATCTAAAGAAACTATGATTTCTACGGAATTCATAACTGGAAAAGATCTAGATAAATTCCATGAAGAGCAAAAAACTTTACTTGAAGACATGAAAAAAATCCTTGAGCATTTGGAATTAACCAATTTAGTTATAGAACCAAGCATAATTGCGACAGACATTCAGAATCCCCACGTAGGAAAAGATTTAGGCGTAGAGAGATTTTTAATGCTGATTAAACACTTAGAAGAACCTTCAGAATTTGAAACTTTTGGCGACAGCCCGGGAGATTTAGAAATGCATAAATATCTTGTAGGCCATGGACACAAATCGAAGTTTATTTATGTGGGAACAAAAGAAATAGAAAACAACCCAAACATTATAAAAACCCGCGAAAAATTTGACAAAGGAACAGTGGAATATCTAATCTCAATCTAAGTCTTATTTTAAGCCTTGATCTATATTAGGATTTACAGAATATTCTACACCTGGTTTCATGTCTACTTTTTTACGTCCGCTGAATTTTTCTACAGCATAATAGGCAGATGTACCCAATCCGTATGCAACTATATCTTTTGGGTCAAACCTTCCACTGAGAAATCCCATACCTTGCGCAACCTCTGATGCACTTGCTGAAAAAAATACTAGGGATGCAGTCGCGAAAGGCGGAATTCTGTAAACATATTTAGCTACATATGAGAGCGCGAAGGAACCAATAGTATCGTGCATGTGTCCTCTAATTTCCGCAGGTGGAGCTACACCTAAGGCACCCATCTCAAAAGCTCTAACTACGGAACTTGAAAATGCACCAAGAGAAAGACCAAAAACGAGATCTCTTTTTCGTCTTTCTGTAGGTTTTGACTCTGGACATATTCTTTGTGTCTCTAATGGCATGATCAGGGGATTATATCAAAAAACGAAGCTGAATACAAACTATAGGATTATTTACGAACCCTCAGCAACTTAAGCAACAATTGAGTATTTAAATAATTTGACTTAATGTGATATAGTATTAAGTAAGTAAATCACAAGATAGGGCACTGTCCAATCAATAGTGAAAAAAAGCAAAACTAATTTTATTAAACTGCTTCTTCTTATAATCCTTGTTATTCTCTTTGCAAAAACAATTCCCCAGGCGAATGCATCAGTAATTGACGACATTAGAAACCTCTTAAGTAAAGCCTTATCCTCTAAGGATTTATCCTTAAATTCTTCGATGGCACTCGCTCCCAATGGAGATAATGATAACAATGGGGAAATTAACAGTGGAGACGTTGTTAGGTTTACTTATATTATTTCAAATTCTTCTGAAAAAAAATATTCTCTTACAACTCTTAAAACAAGCATTGACAGAACTTCTATTAATTTTATTCACAATATTCAGGGAACCTCCGGACTTAATGACGACGGAAAAACTATCACGGTCCCAAATATATTGATCGAAAAAGATTCGTCGATTATTATTAGCTTTGATGCCAGACTTAATTTTTACGATGAAGCAAGTAAATATATTTCTATAGAACCGGAGCTAGTTGGAAACGACAAAAAAACAATTCTAAAATCTTCTAAAAAACAAATTAATTCTAAAAAGAGCGAAAGGCAAGTTCCCAAAATGATAAACAATATAAAAAATAAATGATAAAAAAAATTATTAAAAAAATATCAGTAGTAATATTTTCAATTATTGTCATTACAGGATTTTATTCTCCATACTTCCAGACTACCTTAAGTCCTAGGCCTGCTTTAGCAGCTGACTCATGTTCGCAAGGAAGCTCACCGGCTCAAGCTCCTTCTCAAAAAAATACCAAAGCAAGAGTCGGAGGAGTAGCGCTAGATCAGGCGGCGAAGTTTCTAGCTGACATGTCTGATATAACAGGTGCCTATTATGATGCGAATTTAGATAGGATTGTTTTTGTCGGAAAGAAAAATACAGTAGCACCTAAATTTAATAGGGATGATATGGCCGTAGCAATTAAAGCTGTTATTTTCAAAAATACTATTCCTGCAGTAAGCATGGAGAACGACCCCGCAGACCCGACGGGTCCAAATCTTAAAGTTCTTTATTACGGTGGAATAGAAAATACCAGATTTGGAAAAGTACTATTTGATGCTGATAATAAAATGAAATCTTATGTTCATGGCTACAACGAAGATGGTAGCGTACTCACCTCATCGGTTCCTGGTTATAAATCATTTTTTGATATGTATGTTCAGAAAAATCCAGATGCTGCAGCACCTAATAGTAGTTCACGCTGGTGGATTACTCCAAAAGAAATCACTCTAAAAAAAGATGATGCTAACTCTGCATTTGTGTTTGAAAATGCGACAATGCAAATAAAAACTGAGCCCCTTAATTCGAATAATGATCCTAAATGGAATCAAGCCGCTCAGGAGTTTGCAGACCAACAAACAGCTCTTTACGATCAGTTTGCGGTGGAAACTCCGGCGTATGCAGAAACAAAACAGCTTGGAAAAATTGTTTCAGTAATTAAATGGCTAAGAGATAATAATGTACCGTCAGATTTCAATTTTGCTAGAGATTATGAGCCAGTAAGAGTTGCAACACCAGTGTATGTCCCCAAAAGAAAAACTCCGACCAAGCCAATCGTAAACGGTACAACAAGTCTAGTGGGTGGAGCTGATTTTAACACTGCAAATACTTATAAAACTGACTCTACTGGACAATCATCAGGACTTAAAACGTCAGCTCAGGCAGTTCCAACTACAAAGGAAGATATAAACTGGTCATTTACAAAAGATGGGCAACAGTACGAAGCTGTTGCTGTTACTGCTGATGCTTTTAGAAGTCTTGGATCTTACAATACATCGGTAACCGATATGTCTTTTGATACGTCAGGAGATTTAAGCCTATTTTTCAAAAGAGCATATTCATCATTTTCCGGTGGACAATATGGCGTTGGACGCGGATGGAGCATATTCCCGGCTACTCTTTATGATAATGCTCCAAACTCATTCGCATTATGCGGAGGGGTAAATCAGCCAAAATCCCTTGCATTTATTTCCCAGGGGGGTGGATTTGAATCGTTCACAATGACCAGTTGTACAACTGGATACATACCTGACGATCAAGCTTACAATTCAACTCTTGTTAAAAACTCAGACGGAACTTTTACAGCAAGACTTACTGATCAGTCAGAATTTATTTTCGACTCAAGCTTTAGACTCAGTAAAATAAAAGACAAAATAGGAAATTCTATTACATACAATTACTCAGGCTCAGGAATTAAACTTTCAAATATCACTGACGGAAAAGGACATCAAATAAATGTAACTTATGGTAATTTTTCAGGAATAGAATTAATTTCCCAGATCTCTGATTGGAGCGGTCGAACTATTAAGTATGATTATGATAGTCAGGGAAACTTACTTTCGGTTACTGATCCAAAAAATAACGTAACTAAATATACATATGACTCCAATTTCAAACTTATAAGTATCACCGACAGAAATAACAATGTTGTCTTAACAAATACCTACACATCGGAAGCAAAAATTGATACTCAAAAAAACGCTGCAAATTTAACTACTATAAATACATATGATGAAGTCGCGAGAAAAATAACAACTACTGACAATGGTCCTCAAGCGCGTGTTTCATCTCTAACTTATGATACAAAAGGAAGAATACTTGAAGATAAAGACCCATTAAATGGCTTGACAAAATATACTTATGGAGCAGAACTTCCTCCATTAACAATTACGGATAAAAATGGTAACAAGACTACAAATACTTATGACACAAAAGGAAATCTTACTTCTGTCACTTTTCCGAATGGAAAGAAAATAACATATACATATGACGCAAAAAATAATCTTATTAAATCAAGCGACAATAGATATGGATCAATCTCTAAAGACACAACATATTCCTATAACAGCAACAACACCTTAAGTTCCGTAAAGGAATCATCAAGGATTACCAGTTACACTTATGACTCGTTTGGCGAAGTCTTATCTTTAACAGATCCTATGTCCAAGAAGACTGTTTGGACCAGAGATAGTATGGGAAATAAAATTACAGAAAAAGACCCTTTACTTAACGTAACTAACTTTGAGTATGACTCGGTAGGAAGACTTACTAAAAAAACAGACGCTGAAGGAAGAGTACAGGCATACAATTATGACCCAAATGGAAATCTGACCTCAATTCAAACTGCAGCAGGGACTACAACAAATACCTTTGATAAAGAGAACAGGCTTTCAAAATCAGTTCTTCCAAACAATGCTTCTACAGATTTCACTTATAACTCGCTTGGAAGCTTAACATCAGTTAAAGATGCTATGGATACAACTACTACTTATGGTATTGACGCATATCAAAACATGATTTCAAATACTAATGGCTTAAATAACACCATAACTTATCAATACGATGCGCTGGGAAGAAGAATTAACACTAAATCTCCCTTAAACAAAGAAGAGAAATGGGAATATGACGCAAATGGAAACACAACTAAAACAACTGATCCTAATCTAGCATCTATTGTTTATACATATGACGCTTTTAATAGGATTACTAAAAAGTCTTATCCCGATGGAAAAAGCGTTTCCTACACATATGATGATAGAGGAAATCTTACGAAAATGATCGATTTAATTGGCACGTCAACCTATACATATGATAATTTTGACAGACTTACTAAAGCCATCAATCCTTTCAATCAAACCATAAGCTATGAATACGATAATTTCGATAAGATGACAAAAATCACTTATCCCGATGGAAAAAGCGTTTCCTACACATATGATGACGATCATCGCTTAACTCAAGTAAGCGATTGGAATCTAAAAAAGACAAATTATACATACTTTAAGAATGACCGGGTTGCCAAGAGAACGTATCCAAATGGAATTCAAACTGACTATTCTTATGACACGGCAAATAGATTAATTGAAATAAAACATTCAAAATCAGGAAGCATTCTTGCAAAATATAATTACACAAGAGATTCTGTTGGAAATATCACAAAAGCTACGGAAGAGGGAAGCTTATTGGTTGCTCCAACTCCAATTCCTACCATTACACCTTCACCTACCCCAACGGTTACCCCAACCATTACGCCAACCAAAACCCCTACGCCTACACCAGGTGGCCCAACTCCAACTCCAGTACCAGGCGTAGATCTAGTAATTACAAATGTAACGACCACTCCTGCAAATCCAAAAGCAAATACTGCTTTTACAATAACTACAACTGTTAAAAACCAAGGAAATACCACAGCAAATGCTGCCACGACAAAAATAGCATTCTATTTCGATAATCCAACAGCTCCTGATTACAACACTACCCACAATGACTTTAATATTATTTCTATGAATCTTGCTCCTGGAGCCTCGCAAGACATAAGTATTACATGGGCAAGATTGAGCTCTACTGGCGCACATTCTATCTATGTGATGATTGATCGCGACAAACAAATCACAGAAGCAAATGATGATAATAATTTGTACGGACCTCTTCCAGTAAATGTAATAGCTAAAGCAAATCTTTTAGAACGAGTCCTGGCATTTATCTCAAATCCCGTTAAAACTACTTATGCCCAAACCGCTCCATACATAACCGACTTCAGTTACGACATCTTAGGAAGACTCATATCAGTTAAATATCCAAATAATTCAACCTATTCATATACATTTGATAAAGCTGACAACAGGCTTTCAGAGACTGTAAATGGTGCAGTCAAAGACTTTACCTATGATCAAGACAATAGGCTTGGATTAGGTGCAGGCATAACTTATTATTTCGACAATAACGGTAACCAAATCCTAAAAACTCAAACTGGATCTTTAGAAAATCACAAATATAAATATGATTATGATAATAAATTAATACAGTATATTATGCCTAACGGAAATACCCATAACTATAGATATGATGGCTTTGGAAATAGACTTGAAAAAGAATTCTCAACAGCAATCAGCAAATGGGTTTATGATAATAGCGGTGAACTATCAAGACTTCTAGTAACTCCAACATATGAAAAAATTATCTATGGAAGTGGCACGGAAGTAATAAGTCAGGGGGATGACGGAAGCTCATTCCGAAGATATTATCTTGAAGATGGACTTGGAAATACTAGATTCCTAACTGATTCAAACGGAGGAAAAAGTAAGGGCTACGATTATGATCCATACGGAAATGTAACTAAATCAACAGGCGTTTTCGATGCACCATTCCAGTTCCAAGAACAACAATATGACGACACATTAAGCATGCACTACATGCGTGCAAGAATGTACGATCCAACAATCGGCCGCTTCATCTCAAAAGATCCACTCGAAGGAGTCTTAAATAATCCACAAACTCAAAATCCTTATGCCTATTCTCTTAACAATCCAGTAATCTACTCTGACCCATCGGGAGAACAATTCCAGGCGCTTATTCCTCCTGCAACTAATGCTCTGTCAACATGTGGCAGATTTGTGGCTAGTAGTGCCACCAGCGCAGTTAATTTAGCTAAATCTTTAGCAAGTCAGCAACAAATAGGTAGTGCTGGTAAAACCATAGCTGGGGGAAACTCTGGAACAGTATTCAGAGATGCAGGAAAAGTTGCTCAACAGTACGGTGGACAAGCTTCAGATTGGGTTAAAAAGGCATCATCCCCCTTTACCGCATCTGACGGTACAGCATTTGAAACCCATTGGGTTGAAAATATTGTTACTGGAGCAAGAGAATTATTTAAAACTAAATTCATACAATGACGGATCTTCCATCGATTATTAAATTGGAAAATAAAAGAAAAATTTTAGATACAGCGAACGATATGCTGGATGGAAAAATTAACTTAATTGAAGGCTCACGCATTATTGACCGACTTAAACATAAAGTAAACCAAGAAGGGAACCCATTATTTAATACATTCCAAGTAGTATCTTCAGATACGGAAAATATTCCATTAGATGGAGATATTAGAAAAAATTTTGGAGAAAAATATCTTGAAAGATATGATCATGAAATGAAAAAATATCTTGAAGATATGGAAGAATCCATAAGAATTGCTTGTAAAAATTTAATTAAGTCCTATTCTTAAATTTGCGACCCCGGAGGGAATCGAACCCCCAACCTAATCGTTAGAACCGATGTGCTCTATCCGTTGAGCTACGGGGCCAAGTGCGATTAGCTATGCATATTTTACCATTCTTTTGAACCTAAAATCAAACAAATTATGCTATAATTAGATTAGTGAAAAATCCTATAGTCAAATACATCCTAAACAACCATGTTTTAGCTACAGTTCTTCTGGTGGCACTCGCTCTATTTCTTTTTGAAATTAGAAATATTTTAGTTACTGTTTTTCTTTCCTATATCATCATGGCTGCATTAAATCCTATTGTAAGACAACTTACTAATCGCAGAATTCCCAAGATAGCGGCAATTGTTTTCGTATATTCAATAGTTGTAGCATTTATAATTTTACTTGTTATTCCGATTCTTCCATTCTTTATCTCTCAAATCCAGGCTCTTCTTAAAGCTATCCCATCATATGTAGATAGCGCCAGCCAAGCACTTGGAATTCAAGTAAATAAAGAGCAAATAAATTCTGTAATTTCTCCACTTGCAAGCTCAGTCGGACAAAATGCTTTTTCTGTAACTTCCAAAGTATTTGGAGGAATCTTTTCTGTAATTACGCTTTTTATTTTAAGCTTCTACATGCTTATTGATAGAAATAGAATTGGAAGATCAATCCAGTCAACACTTCCAGATGAATACAAAGAGCAAGGAACTAAAACAATTCATTTAGTAGAAGAGAAATTAGGTGCCTGGCTTAGAGGCCAAGTAATATTATCTCTAGCAATTGGAGTAATCACTTGGATTGCTTTAACAATTCTAGGAATACCTTTCGCGCTTCCCTTAGCTATTCTAGCTGGATTTTTAGAGATCATACCGACACTTGGACCTATCATAGCTGCTATCCCTGCTACAATTGTGGCCCTTGCCATATCTCCTGTAATGGCGATTTCAGTTATTGGTGTATATATAGGAATTCAATTGGCTGAAAATAATTTTCTAGTTCCTAAAATAATGCAAAAGGCTGTTGGACTAAACCCGGTTGTTATAATTATTGCAATTCTTATCGGAGCAAATCTTATGGGAGTAGCAGGGGCTCTTCTTTCAATTCCATTTATCTCAGCAGCAATAATAATTTTTAAAGCACTTCGCTAAATTTGACTTAGCAACCAATCTTTCCTAAACTAGATTAATGGCAATTAAAAAACCAAGAACTTTTAAAAAGGTAACAGAAATTCCTAGCGCTAAGGTTACAATCGAAGTTGAGGAAACTGAAGATAATGAAACTCCAACCAATGAAGTAATTCCGACCCCCCAAGCTTCAGAAGTAAAAGATACTCCTGAAGAAGAAACAACTCCTGCAGAGACTGACGAGAACTCAGAAGAAGTAATTGAAAAATCAGAAGAAACTGAAGAAACCGAAACAAAAGATAAAGAAGAAATTCCTGTAAATATCGATGACTCGGACGGGGGAGGAAGGTTTGGATTTAAGAAACTTATCCTAACAATTCTTATAGTGGTCCCTATCGGATTCTTAGCCTTTGGAGGATTTTTATACTTTAGTAAAAACTTTAACACGGATGCTCTCAAGAAAGAACCTGAGAAAAAACTTGAAATACCAGAAGCTTCACCTACTCCTACAGAAGAACCACTTGATAAAGAGGCATTTACAATAGAAGTTCAAAATGGAAGTGGAATCGCCGGGGAGG
>CAZMGC010000015.1:0-21525 GCA_964565795.1 uncultured Gammaproteobacteria bacterium | reverse complement strand
TGCTCCTCCTGTTACTGCACCGTTAATCATATAATCTAATTTATCAATACTTACACCTAGCTCTACTAAAAGTTTTTGGTTATCTAACATTAATTTTCCTGCAGTTTCCCAATCGCTACCTATAACTGCTGGTTTTGCTTTTTCTACGAGCGCGTCAATTTCGTTATAGATTTCATCAAGTCTAGTTTTATTATCGGCGAATTTTTCTTTAACCTGATTTATGAGAGTTACTGTATCTGCTTTTACCCCAGTATAACCAACTATTAAAGGCAAAGAGTCAATATTTAATGGCTCAATTGTTTTTCCACCAGTTACGAAATAAAGAGTTCCGCCATATGTCGCAGCTGCCACATCAAAACCAGATCCTTTTCCTTGAATGTCCAAAACTGCTTTAAATGCTAAATCAAAAACTGCTTTATTATCTAAATTTAATTCAAAAAGTTCCGAAAGCGCTTTTACAGCACAAACCGTAGAAGCAGAAGAAGAACCAAATCCAAATTTAGAAGAAAATTCTGAAGAAGTTGTAATTCGTAAACCTTTATTCAAGCCAAACTTTTCATAAAGATTTTTAACTGCGATCTCTACGAATTTCGCACCTTTTGGAATATCTCCCTGACCCAATTCTGAAATGGATTTTTTATAACCTGTAACATCTACATCCGAGGCTTCTAATTCAAAATCTGGAGTTTCCAAAACTTCAGCCGTCAAGCGAATTCTTTGGTCAACTGCAGTTACCAAACATGGATGATCATACACAACAGCATGCTCTCCAAAAAGCATTAATTTCCCCGGAGCCGATACGGTAACTTTATTCATGTATTAAAATTGTACTACAACTGCTGATGGAGAAAGAGCTCTAATTCTTGGTTCAACTGGCCTTAATGGTTTTTCTGCTCTTATGACCAACACAGGGAAGTCAATTCCAACTGATCCATCTTGATTTCCTCTTATATTAAATCTTTGCCTAAAATACTCAGGTTGTCTTGCTAACAAATGATCCATAACATTTCGTCCGCCTGGCTGCTTAAACTGTCCGCCATTCTCCCAGTCCTGCGTAGAAACCTGACTAACATAGTCTTGAATACCAGAAACTCTAAAACCCGCATTATTTAGCAAACTTACCCATTGATCTTCAGTTGGTATATTACATCTTCCTCTTTCGTCTAAATCTCTTCCCCCTAGGACTTGCTTTGCACTATGCTGTGCGTTTGTTCTAGCTTTCATTCCATCAGGTGAAACCATATCCGCTACTACCAAAACTCCACCAGGTTTTAAAACATTATTTATTCCTGCTAAAACGCCTGGCTGCTGATCCTGAGGAATATCTTTTAAGCCATATCTGACAACTGCCACATCTGCATGTGGAATCTGAGGCAAATCTCTAACGTCTGCTTTAATTCTTCCAATTCCCTCTGGTACTTTTAACAAGCTGCCTTCACTTGCCTCAACAGCTACAAATACATGCTGTGGCGATCGTTCTCTTAACCCTGCTGCTACCTTAGCAGGTCCAGACATTAAATCCAAAACCAAAGCTTGTCCTTGAAACTCAGCCAAACCGGTGGCCCTATGAATAGTATCTAGAAAACCTTGATCTGTATATGTTTTGGGTCCTTTATCCCAATCTCTTTTTGCGTATATTTCTGGCATATCTGGTGCCGGCACTTGGCCTGGTCTAGCATCTGGTGCTGTCATATTTTTTCCTCCCTTAATCCTTCAACTCCTAGGGTCAGTTGGGTTGGGACTAATTGATGGGATTCTAAAACTTTTTTAAGCTTTTGTAAATCGGTAGAATAAATAAGAATTATTCCTGTAGATTTAGTTACTCCACCTGCGCCACAAATCTTTGCAGCGGCACCTGTACTCTCAATATCTCTAATTAAGCCCTTTGCATAGTCTGAAACAACTCCAATCCTCTCCAGATTTGCTTCTCCCATTTTTATAATTCCTGTAATTTGTTTTGGAATATTTTTTTCAAGCGCAAGGTAAAGATCTTTAACAAGCTCTTCTTGTTTATCCATAATCTCTTTTACAAAAAGCTCTTTTTCATTATATAAGTCTCTTACTAGTGAAACCATTTCCCCGGTAGACTCCTTAGGTGTACCAGTATTAACGATATAGAAATTATTTTTTATCTCATCACTTACGCTAAAGGGAAGATGTTTTACTCCTTCATCTTTTTTAAACCTTACCAAACCTCCATAATTTGAGGTTGAATTATCTCCACCTGAAGGTTTTCCGTGTTTTTTTTGCTCTGCTAAAAATGCAATTTCATTTATTATTTTTTTATCGAGTGGCTTATCAAATAAAATACTTAATGCACCTACTACTGCTACTGCCAGAGATCCGGAAGATCCCATTCCACACCCTACTGGAACCTGGGAATCTATAACCATGTCAAATCCTTTTGTTAAATTTAAATTGTGATATTTAATAAATTGTCCAATTACGAGCTGGGGATAATCCAGAGGATCTTTTGTAATTGATTTAAGAAGATTTATATCGTTAGATTTATCATAATCATTCCAGTCTTTTTCAGCTTTTTCAAACTTTTTAATTAAGTCTTTAATACTAGTTTCTTTTTCTTCTTCATAATTCCTTGATGATATTTTTATGAGAGCGTCTTGTCTTTCGCAAATATCTACAAAACACCTTTTATCAACAGCAGCAAGAATTGCGGGTTTGTTGTAAACAATTGCATGTTCACCTAAAAAATGTAATTTACCCGGAGCTGAGACTTTAATTTTTTTCATTGGTGTTGGCTTAAACTTAATATGATAGGCGATTATACTCTCGCTATCTCCTGAAAACAAGCGCCTTAATACTGCTTTTACGCGTCTCCCCTTTACTAAATCTGATTCTTCCCAGTCCACAAGCTGTCCAATTACTTTTTCATGATTATCCATCTCTACAATTACCACAGGATAAGGAGCTTCATGATGAAAGGCTTTTGTCGGAACTCTAATTATGGTCCAATTAAGGATTTTTCCTTCGCGTCCAATGCGATCAGAAACGCCTTTTTGTCTTCTCCATAATTTTACCGGTGTTGTAATCATGATTTTAAAATGTGCAATGCTGCCACTGCACCAGAACCTCCTACATTTTGAGCAAGCCCGATCTTCGCATTTTTTACCTGTCTTTTTCCCGCTTCTCCCCTAAGCTGAGTTACAATTTCAACAATTTGTTTTATTCCTGTTGCGCCAACTGGATGCCCACATGCCTTTAAACCTCCTGAAGGATTTGTGATAATCTTTCCAGTTCCAAATGTCATTTTTCCTTTTTCTATGTCTCTTGCTCCTTCTCCTTTTTTCGAAAAACCAAGATCCTCTACTGCAATTGCCTCAGCTATCGAGAAGCAATCATGGAGCTCTGCAACATCTATGTCATCGGGCTTCAAACCAGTTTTTCTATATGCTGTTTTAGAAGCTTTTACAGTAGCAGCAAGTGAAACAAACGAATTTCTTTTATGAAGAGATAGTGTGTCAGTTGCGATCTCACTCGCAATGATTCTTATTCCTTTTAATTTTTTAGGAGAATCTGAACTTATTACCACAGCAGATGCGCCATCTGAAATAGGCGAACAATCTAAGAGTCTAAGTGGATCTGCAATTCTTCCGCTTTTTAAAACATCCGAAACTGTAATTTCTTTCCTAAACTGAGCTTTTTCATTTAGAGAACCATGATAATGATTTTTAACTGGAATCGATGCAAGAGTTTCTGAGGTTACACCATATTCATCCATGTAAGCTTGAGCCATCAATGCATAAATTCCTGGAAATGTAATTCCCGCCATTCTTTCATCATCTGACCCAGCTCCCATTAGACCGTTCGTTACTTCGTCTTGCCCGGAATCAGTCATTTTCTCAATTCCCAGCACTAAAACATTCTTATAGCTCCCGGACATAACTGCGTTATATGCATTATGAAGCGCAACTCCTCCAGACGCGCAAGCTGCCTCTATTCTCACTGCTGGCACACTTATCCCTAATTCCTCAGCGAAAAAAGATCCCAGATTTGCCTGATTTCCCAATGTCCCAGCCAACATATTTCCTACAAATAGGCCATCAATCTTTTCAGGTTTTATACCTGATGCATTAATGGCATTTTTAATTGCTTCATGCGCTAAAGCTCTTGGGGATTTCCCCCAAAGTTCTCCAAATTCTGTTGTCGCTACTCCTAAAACATTTACGTTCATGCTTCTTCGCTCCTTTTTTTTATTTTCAAACCAATATTCATATTTTTATTTTTTCCGAAACCTGATCTTGAGCTTCGGAAGCATTACCCTCCATAGTTTTAACGTCGGAGGGTCATAATGTATGCATATTTTTTAAATATTGCGGATAACTTATATAGACCTTATCTTTTATTTGATCTTCAACTTTAAATATCCTGTTCTGATGCATAGTGATATTTTTTGTAGTCTGAAATATAAAACCATCAGATCCAGCTCCTGATCCATAGCTCACAAAAAATATTTTTTCATTTGGTTTTGCTATATCTAAAACAGCAGCAAGACCAGTTAAAGAAGAAGCAGAATAAGGATTACCTATTCTATCTACTATTAAAGAGGGTGCAATTTGTTCAGGGGTAAATCCCAATTTTTTAGAAACTACTCTTGGAAACTTGCCATTTGGCATATGAAACACAGCATACTTAAAATCTTCAGGCTTTAATCCAGATTCATCCATTAGCTTTCTTGCTTCACTAATTACATGCATGAAGTATGCTGGTTCTCCTGTAAATCTCCCAAAATGTGAAGGGTAGCGCATTCCATCTCTTCTCCAGAAATCTGGAGTGTCAGAGGTATATGAAGATGTTACTAAAATATCTGCAATTATTTCTGTTTTTTTATTTCCTAAAATATATGCTGCGCCTGCAGAAGCCGCAGTATATTCCAAAGCATCATGTGGTTTTCCTTGTGCTGTGTCTGCGCCAATTGTCATCCCGTATTTAACCTCACCGGAATTAATAAGTGAATTTGCTACCTGCATTCCTGCAGTTGCAGCTTTACACGCGAATTCCAGATCTGCTGCAAAATAATTTGGCCCAATTTCTAAATATGATGCGGCAATTGAAGAAGATGGATTTACTGCGTAAGGATGACTCTCTGATCCAAAATAAACACATCCAATATCCTTAGGAGAAACTTTACTCATCTCAAAAGCTCTTGCTCCAGCTTCAACCCCTATTGTAATAGCATCTTCATCAATAGCAGGTACACTTTTTTCCCTAACTTTAAGACCGGCTAAAATTTCTTCTTCATCTTTCTTCCAAACGCTAGCAATTTCCTCAAGTTTTATCCTGAATTTAGGAATATATGCTCCGTATCCAACTATTCCAGCCATATTATTTCTTACTCCTTCCAAGTCTTTCGTGTGCTTTTGCTAAAGTTCCTTCAGACAAACTCGATAACAAAGATATCTCCCCAGCCAAAACAGCAGCTCCAATTATCTCTGCGAACTCTTGGACATTTCCACTGCCTTTTACACCTAGAATATTCAATGCTTCTTTTTGAGTAGCAAGTCCAGTTCCTCCCCCAACAGTTCCAATATTTAAAGAAGGTAAATAAACAGTAACTAAAAGATCTTCGCTTAATACCTTAGCAGTCGTAATTCCCATACTTCCTTCTACAATATGTGCAGGATCTTGTCCAGTCGCAATAAAAATTCCGGCTATTATATTTGCATATTGAGCGTTAAATCCTAGAGATCCACTCATGGCACTCCCAATCATGCATTTTGCCAACCAAACATCAAAAAATTTTTGAGCAGTAGTTTTTAAGGTTTTATTTAAAACATCTTTTGGTATAACTACTTCTGCCCAAACTTTAGTTCCTCTATTATTTATAAAATTAAGCCATGAGGGTTTTTTATCGATATCAAAATTTCCAGCAACTGATAGCATTTTTACATTTGTTTCCTTTTCGATAAACTCTCCGACTGCTTGTGTTGCAATTGTTACCATATTCATTCCCATAGCATCCTTTGTATTAAAATAAAAACGAACATAAACATAAATTCCTTGTGTTCTAACTTGTGCTTTTTCGAACTTAAGGTGTGTTGAGGTTTTTTCTGCGACTTCTGCAATTCTTTTTTTATTTTCTTTTATAAAGTAATATAGCTCATTACTTTTCTTAAGTCCCCCTGTATAAAAAACTGGCCCCCTGGTCATACCAACTCTATGTGATAAGGCAAAGGCACCTCCTGACTGAGTAATTGCCTTACTACCTCGACTAACTGATGCCACAAGAGCTCCTTCAGTTGTCGCAAGTGGGATATATTTTTCTTTACCATTAACTAATAATGGTCCTGCAATTCCCAATGGGACTTGCGAAGCACCAATCATATTTTCATTATTTCTTGTGCTTGCGATACTTTCATCGAGGGAAAACTTGCCAATATTTGAGAGGTCGAGGTTCAAGGTTTTCTCAATTGCTTCTCTCCGGAGCTTCGCTGAACTGTAATCCCTAAGATTCATAAATAAAAATGGGCGCTATAAGCCCTCATTAATATAGTCGTAGATTTTCCCCAAATCATTCGAAGTAAAAACATATCACACAAGCGAGGGGTGACGCGAGAGTGAGGGATCCCTGAAGCGGAGGAGTCAGTGAATCGTGAATGAGCACTGGCGGGATGAAAAACGAGCGACAGGACCCCCAGCGTAAAAAAATGTATAATACGAGAGTGGGAAACATCGTAGACCGGGTTCTGTCTGGCGATCCAGAAGCAGTTACCAAATTTTACAAAGACAACTCGCCCAAGATTTTAAAATATCTTTCTAAACATCTTCCCTCCCAGGAAGACGCAGAAGATCTAACCAATGATGTGTTTTTCGAGGCAATAGACTCCCTAAGATTACTTAACAAAAAAGATAATCTTCAAGCTTGGCTTTACAAAATTGCCCATAATAAAATGGTCGATTATTACAGAAAGAGAAAAATTAAATCTCTACTTTTATCTCAAATTCCGTATTTAGAAATAATTGATAAAGAGGTTCACCAACCGGAATTCCAATTTGAGAAAGATAGGTTTAGGGACAAGATTGAAACAACAATATTAAAATTGTCGCCTAACCATCAAAAAATTTTAAGACTTCATTATGAAGAAAATATACCAGTTAAGGAGTTAGCGAAGAAATTTAATCTTTCTTTTAAAGCCACTGAATCTCTTTTATTTAGAGCTAGGAAACAATTCCAAATCTCATATGAACGAAAATGAATTTATTTTAAAACTTCAGGAAAGAGCACGTGAACAGGAAAAAATAGTTAAAGATATGCCGTTTACAAATATTTTTTCCACAGTTAGTCTATGGCTCGGTCGTCATCCTTATAGAATTTTAATTCCAGCCGCATTCATCCTTACTCTGTTATTTAGAGGAGTTTTAGGTCCTAAGTATACGGACTTTGTGCTCTATATATTTAGAACAATATGAAGAAAAGAACATTTTTTATATACGTCGCTTACGTATGGACAAAAACTTTACTCGGTCTTACATTTCACCCATATAATTCAGTCAGGGAAACTGTTAGACGTCCTGTTTTACTACCAGTGATAATAAGTCCTTTAATAGGTCTAGGTTTATTACTTATCGTAGGAAAACTGACATCTCTTTTAATTACAGTCTATGATTTAAAAAGAGAACTGATAGGAATTGTATTAAGCACTACTCTAATTTCAATCGTTTTTTGGCAACTTTTACTTCTATATCTATTAATAAGCTTCGTAGCTGCATATCTAAAAAACGCTGAGAGCTGAGAATAATTTAGCTTGCCTTATCTTTTAATTCTGAATAATAATGTTCTAGATATAAAGCGAAGACTCTAGCGATCAAATTAATTCCTGACTCTCCAATCACATCTTTTGATCCGTCTTCTCTTACAACAGGAGTATTTTCTCGTGCCACTGGACACCCTAGGTTCGTAGCTCTCCAATCCGTTTCCTGATCTGGGCGAGCTCTTAAGGCTCTTAACAAACTATCTCTTACTGAAGGCTTAAGTCTTAAAGTATCAGGATTTAATGCTCCTTTAAGCGCAACTCCATATCTATTCATCCTTGCTAAATCACCAAGAGCAAGTAGACTTGAGAGTTGGTTGAAGGTTTTGGCATCAACAAGCCCACGAAATAGTCCAACAGGATCCTTTTCATATCCTTGAATTCTCCCTGCATTTACCAGTACCATAAAAGCCTGCCCCAAACTATTTATACTATCTGTTACTGTTAGGGTCGGGTTATGGAAAAAAGTTTTATCAAATAAGAATTCTCTATTTGATTTGGACATTATTTCTGACTGATCGCGAATCAAATCCGGAACTACAACATACATAGCTCTGATTGATTGAATTACTGCAAGTGTAACATCTCTACCATACTTTCCAACAGGAATTGTGATATCCTGATTAAACTGTAGCTGACCATCAATTACTTGGGTTCCTGAATAATATGCCCTACTAAATTGTGCTATTCCGATGTCTATCGGTAAACCACCTCTGCCTCTCCCACTACCATCATTACTAAGCGTTACACCAATCGGGTCTGATCCTGACAACACCTCTGGAATAGGCAATTTTCTCTGATCTGCAGCTTCAGTTAATCTCGTGTGTATTGTTTCTGCAAGTGGATTAAATAATCCTCCTAGAGCGAGACTTGCCCTTAATTGATGCTCTCTTAAAATACCTTGATCTTGACCATAACGAGGCCCAATATATTGCTTCAAATCTGCATGCAATACTGGGTCAAATCTTCTTGGTTCTCTTCTATCAACACTCATCGGGGAATTATATAAAAAATATGTAAGAAAATCAAACTATAGGATATTAATTGCCGGTAATATTCAGAATTATCTATGATTTACTCGAAGTTAGGCTAAATCACTTTGGAAGTGAAATATATTTGTTCTTCGGGTACAAATGCTAATTAGATGTTGATTGCTGAAAACGCTTACACGCTCTTATAAATTCGTTTTGAGCATTTCTAAACTTTTTATGCGCCTTAACTATATTCTGCGAATACTCTTTCTCATTAAATCTTCCTCTTATAAAAGTTCTATTTACTAATGTGAAGGGTTGAGGGAAATCTTTATCGTGTCCATAATAAAAATTTCAATCAAATAATTGCTTAACTCTCGGAATCAGTCCTTTTTGGAAAGTTGTTGGCATAACAATATCAACTGTAACTAATTTACCAAACAATCTATGTTTAACAATATAATAATCAGGCCTATTAGATTTAATCAGAGATTTCTGCTTATGATTAGTATGAAAAACTTCTCCAATAGGATGTCTTAAATTTGCCACTAATTTATGTGGATTAAAAATGTTTCGGAGTCCAAAGTAATAATAAATTATGTACATTATTTAATTTTAATCCTCCTTGAACTCTATCTGGAACTGACATATTCAGAAAATATACCAAAAAATATTTCATCCAGTGAAACACTATTTGGCTGGATTTATTAGCCTCGATAAGATAAAATATAGGATGCCTTGCTGGATCATCTAATGGTAGGATAGCGGACTCTGAATCCGTTCATCTTGGTTCGAATCCAAGTCCAGCAGCAACGGAAATTCTATTTTCTGAGGATTTTTTCCATCGATTTTCCCCGAGCTAACTCATCAATAAGTTTATCTATATACCTGACCGACTGCACAACAGGATCTTTAATTTCCTCAACTCTAAATCCGCAAATTACTCCTTTAATTAATTTGCGAGAAGGATTTAGCTTAGAAGTATCAGAGAAGAGATTTTCAAAAGTTGTTTGTTTCTCTAACTCATTTTCTAAATCTTTTTGACTGTACCCCGTTATCCATCGAATAATTTCATCAACTTCTTCCTTAGTACGCCCTTTCTTTTCTGCCTTAGCTATATAAGAAGGATAAACTCTCGAAAGAGACATTTGATAAATTCTATTTTTACTTTTTTCCGTAACTTCCATAAGCCATATTTTAACATGAAAGTAGTAAAATAAATTAAATAAATGCGTAATTAGATTGACGATGTTATATATTCAATATATTTTGAATATCAATAATAATATATTGACAAACGATAAATAGTAAGCTAAAATATCTATTATGAAAAGAGGCTCGACTTTATTCTTGAGGCTTGTAATTTGCCTCTTAGCAGTGGGAGTTTTTGCTCTTATGATTTGGTTTCCCCAAACGGAAGGAAGAGCGGCAAATTTAGATCTGATAAGTATCTATAAAGATCCACTAATAATTTATGCTTATATAGCATCCACACCCTTCTTTTTCGGTTTATATCAGGCATTTAAATTATTAAATCTGATAGATGCTGATAAAGCTTTTTCTCAAGCAGCTGTAAACACTCTTCGAAACATGAAATATGCATCAATAAGTCTAATTGGGTTTATTTTATTAGCAATTCTTTTTATTCGTTTCGCAGCTCCAGGCGATGATCCTGCAGGTCCAACAATGCTCGGAATTATTGCGACACTTGCAGCTACTGTTATCGCAACAGCTGCTACTCTTTTTCAAAAGCTTTTCCAAAATGCAGTAGATCTTAAATCGGAAAATGATTTAACTGTTTAAAGAAAGGCAGGATATGGGAATAATTATTAATATCGATGTTATGCTCGCCAAGCGTAAGATGAGCGTTACGGAGCTTACTGAAAAAGTGGGCATCACTATGGCCAATCTTTCTATTTTGAAAAATGGAAAAGCTAAAGCCATCAGATTTTCTACTCTTGAGGCCATCTGTAAAGCTTTAGATTGCCAACCTGGAGATATCTTGGAATATAAAAATGAAAAGGAGGTGAGCATATGAAATTAAAAAATAAAAAAACAATACTTGTAATTGCAGCTGTGATATTCTTTGCTCTTTTAGCTTTTTATGTGCACTTAGCAGTAGGAATTGTAGACACATGGCCACTCGCAGGTAGTTAAATTTGATATGAAAAAAGCTAGCGCTAGCTCAATTAGTGAATTATTAAAAATAACTAACTACACACTTGGAATAATATTTATTATCGTTGGTGTATTAAATCTGTTCTTGGTGCATCCTGTTCCGGGTATTTTTTATTTAATGTTTTCCTTAATCTACTTCCCTCAGATAAACAACTTCATAAAGAAAAAGACAGGCCATATAATTTCAAATAAAATTAAAATTCCACTCGGATTTTTAGCGTTATGGGGCACGCTAGCGGTTGGAGACTTAGCAGAAATCTATGGGCTATAAGTAACTAAAAGCCTTAAAACCTTCACCTTTAACCCCCTTAAACAGATCTTGACAAAAATTAGCAGTCGTATTATATTATTGCTAATAAGATTTTAGGAAAGGAGGTGAAGAAAATGGCATACGACCTAATTCCAAAAAATTTTTTTTCTTTCCCATCGATTCAATTACCATCAATCTGGAATGAAGATGATGAATGGTTAACAGCTCCAAGCAGCCCAAGTGGTTTATCGGTTTCAGAAGATGACGGCAAAATCTATATAGAAGCCGCGCTTCCCGGAATTAATCCTGAAAATATTGAGATAACTACACAGGACGGATATTTATGGATTAGAGGAGAAACTAAAGAGGAAGAAAAAGACAAAAACAGAAAATACTACAGAGAAGCTACAAAATTCTTCTCTTATAGAGTTGCAGTACCTGGAGATATTGATCAAAATATGGATCCTACAGCAACCTACAAACATGGAATCATGACTGTTGCATTCATGAAATCTCCAAAATCGCAACCAAAAAAAATCCAAGTTCAGATTCAGTCGGGCAAGGAGTAAAAATAAATTAAAAGGCTTCACTTTTGTATAAGAGTGGAGCCTTTTACGTGAGCAAATACAAGTAATCTTACATTTTTACTACATATTTTATAAGAATAAATAAGATTGTTGATAAGATAAAGAAATGGCTAAATATAGCAAAAGATCTCAGGACAAGGCTCATATCGCCATGCACGAGATGAAAGAGGGAAAGCTAAAAAGTAGTAGTGGGCAGAAAGTAACAAACCCCAGACAAGCAATAGCAATTGGTCTTTCAGAAGCTCGCGAAGAAGGGGCCAAAGTCCCAAAGAAGAAGTAAGCTAAATTTTTCTTAAGAAATTTAAAATGATTTTTCCTGTTTTTTCTGGCTGCTCATATGAAGGACTATGACCTGCTTTAGAAACGAATTCTATTGTTAATTTAGTCCTTTTTGTGTTCTCTAATAATTTATTCGCCTTTTCTTTAGAAATATACCTATCATGTTTACCGAAGATCAGAAGAGTATTTTTGTCTATCAATAACTTCAGCTGCTCATCAATTAAGTAACCCATGATTGATGCACCTAGCTGTATAACAGGTTTGCCATTCGACTTTTTCCTTCCCGGCATATTATATTTATCGATAACATCTTTCTTAAATTCATATGCGTGAATATATTTCTCAAGAAAATAAGCACTGTAAGGATGCCTCGTAATAGATTCTGCTATTTTATGAACTATTTTTGAATCTGAAGATAAGCTTAAAAATTTAGAATATATTGTTTTAAAACTTTTTATCTTTCCTCTATCCAGTAGCGTACCAATTAAAATTATAGCTATTGACGGATCGTAATTTTTAAATTTAAATAAATTAACTGCCAGAAAAGTTCCAGATGATGCCCCTATAATTGCAGCCGGATTTGGAACATACTTTTCAATAAAAAAATTTAAATAATCAGTTAAAATATCTAAAGAATAAAATGGCAAATCATCAGAATCACCAAAACCCGGAAGATCAACCATATATATCTTATGTTCCCTAGAAAGCTCTTTAGCTAAAAGCGTCCACCCTTCCCAAGAACTAGCCCATCCATGAATAAGAACTAGCGGCTTCCCACGTCCTACCTCTGCAACATTTAAATTAATATCCTTAACTTTATATTTACTGGTTTTAATAACAAACTCACTGCTTTTTCTTTTCATATATTTTTAAAGGGGTCAAATGCGGGACTTGAGGTTTTCCATAATTTGATCGCGGCCTTCAATTTTTACCATTGTTTCTATAAGAGGCAAACCCTGTTCTTTTCCAGTGATTAAAAAGTATATAATTTTCATGCTGACTTTTTCCTGGTCTCTAAAGTTTTTTAAATGATTTAAGATTATATCTTCTCTCCAATCTGTATGATTTATTTTTTCTAAAACTTCTAAAAGTTTTTTCCCTACTTCTTTTTCATCTTCTGTAAATTCTCTTTGTTTTTGCGGAGCATTAACTAAATTTCTAAATTCAGAAAGCTTTTTCATTCGGCTCTGTGCCAATCCGATTAAAAGACCCACATGCTTACTGTCAAAAATTACACTAAAATCTTTGTCTGATCGATAAAATTTTTCAAGTCTTTTTTTAAGCTCCCCTGAATCCATATTTCTAATCCACATTCCATTTATCCATTCAAGCTTTGCAACATCAAAAATAGGCCCAACTGGTTTTAAATCTTTTGGATCAAATAAATTAATAAATTCATTAATATCAAAAACTTCTTTTTGCTCAGGATGACTCCATCCCATTAGTGCCAAGAAATTAAGAATTGCTTCTGGAAGAAATCCTTCTTCTTTATACCAATCTACTGATGCATGTCCATGTCTTTTAGATAATTTAGATTTATCAGGATTTCTTAAAACTGGAGTGTGATAAAACTTAGGCTTTTCCCATCCAAAATATTCATAAAGTAAAATATGTTTTGGAAGACTCGAGAGCCATTCTTCCCCTCTAATGACATCCGTTATTTCCATAAGATGGTCATCGACAATTACCGCAAAATGATAAGTGGGGAATCCATCGGACTTTATAAGAACTGTATCCTCAATTAAACCTGATTCAAATTCTACATCTCCTCTTATTTCATCCCGCCCTATTAACTTCGTGTTCTCTGGAATCTTTAGACGAAGAACATGTGGCTCAGAAAGTCTTTTTTTCGATTCTTCGATATATAAATCCCTGCAATGACCATCATACATTGTATGCTGATGGCTTGCAGTTTGACTCGCTCTTAAAGCATCAAGCCTCTCTTTTGTGCAAAAACAATAATAAGCGCCACCTTTCTCAACTAATTCCAAAGCAAATTTAGCATAAATTTCTAGTCTTTCTGACTGACGATAAGGGCCATATTCTCCACCCTTTCTTACGCTCTCATCCTCAGTTAAAGAAAACCAGTCAATTGCTTCAAATATTTTATCTTCTGCCCCCTCTACAAACCTTGTTCTATCCGTATCTTCAATACGAACTAAAAACTTTCCTTTATTTCTTTTGGCAAATGCAAAATCAAATAATGCCTGATAAACAGTTCCTATGTGTGGAAATCCAGTTGGGCTTGGTGCAACTCTAGTTCTAGTCATACTTCCTTGCATTGTAGCTAAAATCTCCTTTATACTCAATATATGCCCACAACCTTAAGTAAATTTAAGAGTCAGTTTTTAGTGGTAGCCAAATGGGCTGCAATAGTAATAGGAATCTTGATTGGAATATTTGTTCTAATTAAAGTATTTTTTATAATAAAAGAGATCATTTCTCCTACCCCTGCTGCTCCTCCAACCACCTCTTTTGGAAAACTTCCTCCAATCTTTTTCCCAGAGAGCATTAATAAGAAATTTACCTATTCCATAGACACTTTATCAGGCAAATTGCCAACTTTTCCTGACAGAACAAATGTTTATGAAATGGAAAAACCTGGTCCTGATCTCCTTGCAGTTCAAAGAGCCAACGAAAAAGTTGCGTCCCTTGGATTCAGCTCTAAACCTGAACAATTATCTGATATCCAGTATAGATGGACAAGTCCAGGTCCTCCTCCTAAAAGCTTGATACTAAATGTTAACATGGCATCCTTTACGCTTTACTCATCGTACTTAACAGATCAAACAGTTCTTTCTGGCACATATTTAGGAGATCAAGAATCTGCTTTGAATACAGCTAGAGAATTCTTGAATGCTTTAAATCTTTATCCGGAAGACATTGATGAAGAAAAAACAAAAACTGAATTATTCTCAATTAACAACGAGGTTCTGGGACCTGCTGAAAGCCTGTCCAGAGCTAAGCTCATAAGCGTTTCATATTTTCAGAAAGACAAAGATGAAATAAAAATGGTTTATCCAGGGGGGACAAACTCTCCAATGAATATTGTTGTAGGATCCGGAGAAAGAGAGCCGCAAGTAGTAAATGCCAGATTTTTTTACCAGAAGGCTACGGATAAATCTGCAACATACCCTATTAAAACCGCAGAACAAGCTTTCGATGAGTTAAAAAGTGGTAAGGGAAGAATTGTAAGCCAGAAAGGCAACAACTTAAGCATTGTAATAAAGAATGTTTATTTGGGACTTTATTCTGAGGGAAAACAACAAGATTATTTAATGCCAGTAGTAGTATTCGAAGGAAATGATAATTTCGTAGCTTATGTTTCTGCAGTTACGGATGAATGGATAGAAAAGTAATATTATTTTCTAAATAATTTAATAAGATTTCTGTATCACCAAACCTATCCTGACTTTGCATTACCACAAAAATTAGATCTGCATTTTCTTCTGGAAGATTTCTAGAGGTCACCAAAACTTGTCCTGCGCCATCAGTAAATCCTGTTTTAACTCCGCTAACTCCTGGAATATCTAAGAGAATATTTATATTTCGAAGCGTAAACCTTGCACCATTCACGCTTTGGATTTGCTTACTCTTAGTAGCGACAACTTCTGAAAATTTTTCATTGTCTAGTGCAATACTTGTAAGCCTGGCAAGATCGATTGCAGTTGTATAATCCTTTTCATCAAGAAGACCTATCGGCTCCTCAAAATATGTATCAGCTAAATTAAATGCCTTCGCCTTTTCATTCATTCTCGCAACAAAAGCTTTTTCTCCTCCTGGATAATTTTCTGCGATCGCCTGCGTTGCATCATTTGAGGATGGCAGCATCATGGCATATAAAAGATCTTCAAATCTAAATTGTTCATTAAACGGAAGTTTTAGTGTCGTCCCCTCAACATTTGATTTGTAAATAGTTAAAATGTCATCCATTTTATAGTATTCAAGCGCTACGAGAGCGGTCATGATTTTAGTTGTAGAAGCCGGAGAGAATCTTAAATTAGGATTTTTCTCAAATAAAACTACCTGGGATGCCTTATCAATTACAACTGCTCCTTGCGCAGAAATTGTTGGAGTAAATGAAAAATTAACTTGAGGATATCTTTCAGGAATAAAATTAATTGGATTTGTGTATGTTCCAATTAGAGAATTTTGTTTTTTTAGCTCAATATTTAGAAGTGCTAAAAAACTAAATGCAGCAAATACAATAACTAGAGTAATGAAGTAGACAATCTTAACCTTGTTTATCTTTCGAACAAATTTCATCCATTTTACTTTGTGACAATTTTAATTCCCAATTCTTTAAGCTGTTCTTCTGAAATTTCCGCTGGAGCATCCATCACTGCCGTTCTTCCTGTGGAGGTCATTGGAAATGCCATAGATTCCTTTATGGAATTTTCGCCCTTAAGAAGAGCTACATGACGGTCTAACCCTAATGCAATTCCTCCATGAGGTGGGGCACCATATGAAAAAGCTTCAATCATGTGCCCAACACTTTCCTCAATTTGCTTATCAGAATATCCCATGATTTTATAAGTAGCTCTTAAAATTTCTGGAGTATGTGCGCGAATACTACCTCCTCCAGCTTCTAAACCATTGCAAACCAAGTCATATTGAGTTGTAATAATCTGGTCGATATTTTCGCCTTTCATGAGCCAATCCAAATGCTCCGGGATAGGCATACTAAAAGGATTATGAGTAAAAGTCCATCCACTTTTACTGTCAAATTGATCTGATACTTCGTCCTTACTCGTTTTTCTAAAAAATGGAAAATCAGTAACCCACGCAAAAGCCAATACTCCATTTTTCTTATCTTCTTCACTTCGCAAGTCAAACTTATCTGCGCCATACTTTTCCATTGCATCTTTATAAGAAATGACTGGAAAAGTCTCATCTTTTAATTTTCCGCCAACTGCTTTTACAGACTCCTTTACTACATCTTCAACCGTCGACATCACATCTTCTCTATTTACAAAACTCATTTCTAGATCAAGCTGTGTATGCTCAAATCCGCGATCCGCTCTTAGGTCTTCATCGCGAAGACAATGCGGAAACTGGAAATATCTTTCAAATCCAGCAACCATTAAAAGCTGCTTATACTGTTGAGGGCTTTGTGGAAGTGCATAGAATTTTCCTGGTTGAAAACGGGATGGCACTATAAAATCGCGGGCGCCTTCCATAGTAGCTTTTGAAAGAATTGGAGTTTCGATTTCTACGAAATCTTTTTTGAGAAGAGCACCACGAAGAGCCTGCATGTAATCACTTCTCAACCTAATATTTCTTTGCATACGTGGACGACGCAAATCCAGATATCTATATTTAAGACGGGCTTCTTCATTAATATCCAAACCTTCTGATGCAACGTCAAACGGTGGAGTTTCTGCTTTGCTTAAAACTTTTACTCCTAAAACTTCTAATTCTACAGTTCCGGTCGGAATATCCTTATTAACATTTTTCTCAGGTCTTGCGTTTATTTTTCCTGTTATTTCAACAACAAACTCTGGTCTCAGGTCTTGCGAAGCACTATGAGCCTCAGGAGAAGTCTGTGGAATAACTACAGCTTGAATCGTACCAGTTCTGTCTCTTAGATCTAAAAAAATTAATTTTCCATGATCACGTCTAATATTTACCCATCCCTGAATTAGAACTTGTTCTCCAACTTTACTAACTGTATCTTTAATTAGCGTTCTTTGCATAACCGTATTGTATATTTTTGTGCGTAAATTGACAATAGCCTCAAATGGATTTATACTACATGCCTATATTATGAGAAGGCCTGGAGGACCAGAAGGCGAACCGTTACAAAAAGTTGATCCTGATAACATGGAAAAATGGATGGGGCCATATGTTGAAGTTGAAAAAGGCGGAAATTACCTATCAGAAGTAGTCACTCCTGTTGTGCGCCCTTTTTACGTTCGACCTAGGATAAGAGGATATCAACGAAGACATGCGTTAGTTGAATTTCCTAGTTTTCAACCTGTTCAAGTTGACCGTCTTCCTGAGGGAACAATGCTTGTTATGGCAGGAGCCGCTTCAGACCAAGCTATAGAGGCAGCAAAAGCTAGGACTCGAGAGTCTGGAATACCTCCGCAAGCTGAACCGGGCCCAACACCTATTCAAACACCAAGAGCTTTAAAACCTCGACCTGCGTAAATTAATTTAGCCTCAGCTTTAATTGACAAACTACTATGAGATTGTTAAAATCCCAAAACTATGTCAGGAAGTGAAAGAGCTCAAGGTGGACAAGGCGAAAGAAGGGGTAACAGAACTCCCAAGCCAACTACAACAAAAGTTGACTTATCGAAAGAAGGCCCTGGTGGCCCTACTACTGCTCCAACAATAGTAAGAGATCTACATCTAGAACATAACTATGTTCCGCTTTTTCAAGGAGAAAACGCCCCTTTTGATATAAGATTTGCATCTCTTTATCACAGGACTCAAGATAATCCCGGAACAAGTGTTCATTTTCCATGGGCAGCTGCACTTGCTCACTCTGAAGCTCTAAGAGAGGAATATGGAGCGCATGTAACAGAATATAGGGCAGCAATGAGAGATATCTTTCAGTTATTAGATGTTACGAAGCCTGATGAAATAAATCGCGCCTTCACTAATCCAGGCACAACTACGTCCGCTGATGCAAACAGAGCAGTTGGTAAAATATATTCAGCAGAAGGTAATCGTAGAAGAGTAAAAGAATCAAGAAGGGCAAAAACTGTGGCTGATTTCGCCGCATCAGCAGATAGTTTAATAAGTAGATTAAGATTAGGCGATGAACTGGGCGATGGAGTCTTGAATCCAATTGCATGGAAGATTAGACCTTCAGAAGAACCATTAAGCAGATCAAATCCTCTTGAACTACTAGAGCTTGTTTACAGACCAGGAAATCAAAAAAAACTTGGATTTGAAGCACTGAGAAAACTTTTTTTGATGTCAAAAGTCGCTGCGGTTGATGCAGTTGCTCATAATCTAGAAGAAGGGGAAACCTATCGCGAATTCACAGACCTACTTGATAAATTGGTTTGGGATCAAGATCACCCTAAGGGATACACAGAAGACACTATTTTACTCAGTCGACATGACCCAGAAACTTATGAGGTATTATATGAATTAGCTGACGGATCCCTAGTTGCTTTTGATAAAATTCCAGACGATCAAATACATCTAGCTAGACCAGCGATAACTGAAATACCAGAAAGTGAAAAAGATTCGGTAACAGCCCGAGTTAAAGCTCAAAATCCAGATCAAGAAGGACATCACGTAAGATTAACAACTCTTCAATCCAGGTTATTTAAACAAGATGGGATCACATCCCATGCTTTTGTAGATAAAAGGATTAAGCCATTTCACTCCTGGGTAATGAAAATGCTCCGAAAAGGGGAAGATGAACCAACAGTTGCGGTTGAAGATAAGATAGGAATGATGGTTGTTGTTAAAGATATAAAAGAAGTGGATAGACTTATGGAAGCCTTTCAATTAGCTGGCAGAAGAACAGGAAGCATATTACTTCCCGAAGGCATCGAAGATAATCTTAAACGTAGAGGAAAAAGGAAAAAATATAGCGCAAAAAATACTGGTAGCTCAGATAAAACTGAAATGTTGAAATTTTACGCAAGAGTTCATGGAATGAGGATTGAAGTTATAGTGCACACATATGAATCTTATTTAAATTATAAATTCTCAGACACAACAGGACATAAGGCATTTGAAATTAGAAGATTTTTTGAAAGCGGTTTATTTAGATTATTTTTCCCAAAAAGCATTTATCATGAAGTGGACGAGGATGCAGATAAAGAATATCTTTTAGAAACTGACAGAAGAGATAAAAGACAAAACAGAATAGCCTAGTTCTTTTTCAGGTCTTTAATTCTTAACTCAATTTTCTTATTGCCATTCCACTCATTTAATTCAATTGAATAAACTACATCTACACTTTCTCCAATTTTTAAATCTAGACTATTATCATAGTTAAATAATATTCCGCCTATCTTAATTTCGTCCTTACTAAAATCTATCTTAATGTGTCTGCTTTCTTTTCCCACAAACTTCATGCTTGCGATTTCCAAACCCTTACTTAAAAAAACGGGCGCTAGATTTTTCATACCATATGGCTCAAGTTTCAATAAAGATTGAAACAGATCTAAATTAACTAACTCAATCGGCAGTTCACAATCAATTTTTAATTTTCTAATTAAATGTTCATTATTTATTAATTTTTCTGCGAGTACTTCAAGTTTTTTTTCGAGGAGTGGAATTTTTTCTGTTTCAACTGTAAACCCTGCTGCCATCGGATGACCTCCGGCGTCAACGAGAAACTCTGAGGCCTCACGAATACACTGAATAGTGTTCACCCCGCTGACCGGGCGAGCAGATGCTTTACTAAATTTTTCCCCTTTCGAAAGAACAATTGAGGGTAGATAAAACTCCTCTGTTAAACGACCTGCCACTAATCCAATAACTCCCGGTTGATAACTTTCATGATAAACAAATAATAATTTTTTAGACGACTTCAAGTTTGCAGCGCCTTTAGCATGTTCTACTGTCTCAGCTGTTATTTGTTGCCGATTTCTATTAGTTTCTCCAACCGTATTAGCTAGAATTTTCGCTTTCTTTTCGTACTTAGTGCAAAGCAAACGCAGACTATCCATTCCTTCTTCAAGTCTACCCATCGCATTAAGTCGGGGTGCAATGATGTGTCCTATTTCATAAGTACCAATTTTTGTGGGATCAAGCCCAGCTTCTTCAAAAAGCGCTACAAGACCCACTCTTTTTGTGGATCTCAACTCAGGTAAACCATTTTTTACCAGAATTCTACTTTCGTTAGTTAAGGGAACCAAATCTGCAATTGTCGCAATTGTTACCAGATCCAAATGTTTTTTAAAATCTTTTTTACCAGTTATTTTTTCTTCTAAATATCTCGACAAAAACCATCCTACAGCAGAACCACAAACTTTAGTTGAGTGAATTACAGAAAAAGCTTTGGGAAGTTTTTCTGATGGGACATGGTGATCAGTTATAATTACATCGATTCCTAAGCTATTTGCAAAATCAGTTCCTTCAAAAGCTACAATTCCATTATCAACTGTGATAATCAAAGACGCATCGGGATATTTTTCTCTCATCCCTTCTACGCCTTTTTTTGAAAGCCCATATCCTTGGGTAATTCTGTTAGGAATATACGGCATAACATTTGCGCCAAGTGAATTTAAAGATTCCCAAAGGATTGCAGCTCCAGTTATTCCATCAGCATCATAATCACCAAAAATAATTACCAGTTCTTTTTTTTCAATTGCAGCTTTAATTCTCTTTAGTGTCTTTGAAAGATCTGTTCTGTTAATACCGAGTAAGCTTATATCTAGATCTTCAATTTGTGGATTTAAAAATTTTTCAATTTCTTTTTTTGATTTTAACCCTCTATTTTCAAGTAAAACTTCAATTAATCTTTCAGTGCTAAATTTTTCAGTATCGAACTTAATGTCGTTCTGTAAATCCCA